>NZ_JYKO02000001.1:5760452-5912440 GCF_000949385.2 Pseudomonas sp. LFM046
CGCCACCTCCGGGCTTTCCTGCCACTGCGCGGCTGCCGCCCAACCACTCGCCAGGGCCAGGAGGCCCGCCAACATCCATTTCATCTGCCTTGCTCCTTTAGCCATTCCAATCTGTGGATAACCCCCTGCCAGTCTTCTTCGCCTGCCTGCCCCATGGACCGGTGCCGGAAGGATGCCCGCCGCGGGTCGCTCATGCCGAGCGCAGCAGAAACTCGGCCGTGCGTTCGGCACTGACCTGGGGATGCTCCTGCATGAAGCAGTGGCCGCCTTCCACCACCTGGGCGCTGATATGGCCATTGAGCGCGGTCAGACGCGCCACCGCCTTCGCCACGAAGGGGTAACTGTTCTGGCCATGGAAGATCAGGGTCGGGGTGACGATGCGTCCCAGGGACGGCCACAGACGCTTCGGGAAAGAACTGAAGATCTCCGCCTCGCGGCTCGGCCGGCACTTGAGCTCGACGCCGTTATCCACAGCCTTGAGTGCATGGTCCACATAGCCCCGCAGCGCGTCCTCGGTCCACCCCTTGAAGGTGCCGCGGCCATGCAACCCGTTCCACGCCGCCTCGCGGTCGGCCCAATGACTGCGCCGAGCCCGCGCGCGGCTGGCCATGGTGGTGCGGCGATGCAGCCCGAGGACCTCGGAAAACGCCATCACACCGATCATGGCCGGGGTGAAGATGACCGGATCGAGCAGCACGGCGCGGCTGAACAACTGGGGATGGCGAGCCAGGATCAGGCTGGTGAGCACCCCGCCGAAGCTGTGCCCCACCGCCATGCGCGGCACCTCGCCGAACGGCCCTCGCCCCGCCTCGAAGGCTTCCACCGCCAGCTCGGCGTTGCGGTTCCAGCCGAGGAAGCGGCCGCCATGGTCACTGTCGCCGTGCCCCTGGATATCGCACAGCCAAAGGTCGAAATCCTGAGCCAGCGCCTGCAGCAGGGGCGTGTAGGTACGACCGCAGAAGCCATTGCCATGGAGGAAGTGCAGAAGCGGCTTGCCGGAGGGCTGGCTGTGCCAGCCGCGCAGGGTGAATCCGGCCGAAGTCGAGTGGGACCAGGGGAGCAATTGCATCGAACGTGCCTCGAATTGACTGGGCGGCAGTGTATCCGCTGATACCGCCCAAAAGCAGGGGGCAGGGCCAGCCATGCTATCGTCGGCGCCTGCACTCCAAGGACATCACACCTTGATCTCCCGCCCCTTGCGCATCGCCCTGCTGATCCTGCTGCTGCTCGCCGGCCTGTTCCTGGCGATGCACCTGGCCGGACGCCAGGCCGAACACCAGGCCCTGCGGGATGAAGGCGAGCAGGCCCGCGGGCAGCTGACCCTCTACGCCGGCAGCCTGCGCACGCTGATCGACCGCTTCCGCGCCCTCCCCGCCGTGCTCGCCCTGGACCCGGAGGTGCGCAGGATTCTCCAGGGGCCTGTGGATAACAACCAGCAGCACCAGCTCAACCTCAAGCTGGAGCAAATGAACCGCGCCGCCGGTTCCACGACCCTGGAACTGCTGAACCGCGACGGCCTCGCCGTAGCCGCCAGCAACTGGCGCTCCCCCACCAGCTACGTCGGCCACAACTACGGCTTCCGTCCCTACTTCAACGAAACCCGCGCCCACGGCAGCGGCCGCTTCTACGCGGTGGGGGTGATCAGCGGCATCCCCGGTTACTTCCTCGCCAGCGCGGTGCGCGGTGAACAGGACGAGTTCGTCGGCGCCATGGTGGTGAAGCTGGAGTTCCCCGAGCTGGAACAGGAATGGAGCCAGAGTGCGGACATCATCCTGGTCAGCGACGCCCGTGGCGTGGTGTTCATCGCCAACCAGCCGGGCTGGCGCTATCGCGAGTTGCAGGCGATCCCCGCCGAAGGCCGCGCCGAGATGAGCACCACCCGCCAGTACGACAAGCAGCCCCTGGCCCCACTTATCCACAACACCCTGGCGGACTTTGGCGACGGCAGCCGATTGGCACGGGTCGATGGGCCGGCCGGCCAGGCCGACTACCTGTGGGAAAGTCTGCCGCTGCCCAGCGAAGGCTGGACCCTGCATCTGCTGCGCACCCCGCAGGACGCCGCCAGCAGCGCCCGCAATGCCAGCCTGGCGGCCGGCGGCGCCTGGTTGGCGCTGTTCTTCCTCGCCCTCTTCCTGCACCAGCGCTGGCGCCTCGCGCGCATTCGCCAACGCAGTCGCGAGGAGCTGGAGCAACTGGTGGAGCAACGCACCGCCGCCCTGCGCACCGCCCAGGACGGATTGATCCAGGCCGCCAAGCTGGCTGCCCTGGGTCAGATGTCCGCTGCGCTGGCCCATGAGATCAACCAGCCCCTGACCGCCCTGCAGATGCATCTCGCCAGCCTGCGCCTGATGCTCGACAACGGCCACCTGGAGCAGGCGCGCAAGGCGTTGACCCGGCACGACGAGTTGCTGCAACGCATGGCCGCCCTGACCGGCCACCTGAAGACCTACGCGCGCAAGACACCGGGCGGCCTGCGTGAGTGCCTGGAGCTGGGAAGCGTTGTGGATAAGTCCCTGCAGCTGCTGGCCCCTAATCTGCGCGATGCGAAGGTGGAGATCAGCCAGGAGCTGAACGTCCCGGCGTGGATTTCGGGGGACGCCATCCGCCTGGAGCAGGTGCTGGTCAATCTGCTTCGCAATGCCCTGGATGCGGTGGCCGGCAAGCCCGAACCGAGATTGTGGATAACCGTGCAACGGGATGCCGACAGCTGGTTGCTGCAGGTCGCCGACAATGGCGGCGGCATCGCCGAAGAAGACCTGCCCCGGGTCTTCGACCCCTTCTTCACCACCAAGCCGGCGGGTGCCGGCCTGGGTATCGGACTGGCGGTGTCCTACGCCATCGTCCACGAACTCGGCGGCACCCTGAACGCCGCCAACCAGGCCGACGGCGCGGTGTTCAGCCTGCGTCTGCCTGTGGATAAAGTCAGAGAGGAAATGCCATGACAGCCCAGGTGATCTTCGTCGACGACGAAGCGGCCATCCGCGAAGCCGTGCGCGAGTGGCTGGAGCTTTCCGGCTTCGAGGTGCAGGTGGAATCCAGCGCGCAAGACTGCCTGAAGCGTCTCGGGGCGGATTTCCCGGGTGTCGTCGTCAGCGACCTGCGCATGCCGGGCATGGATGGCATGGCCCTGCTCCAGGCCGTGCAGGCCCTGGACCGCGAGCTGCCGTTCCTGATGGTCACCGGCCATGGCGACGTGCCCCAGGCAGTGGAGGCCATGCGCCTCGGTGCCTACGACTTCATCGAGAAGCCCTTTACCGCCGAGCGCCTGCTGGACAGCCTGCGCCGCGCCCTGGAGAAGCGCCGGCTGGTGCAGGAGAACCGTCGCCTGCGCATCCAGGCGGCGTTCAAGGACCAGCTCGACGGCCGCCTGCTCGGCGTGTCCCGGCCCATGCTGCAGTTGCGCCGCCAGGTGCTGGAACTGGCGGGCACCCCTGTGAATATCTTGCTGCGCGGGGAGACCGGCGCGGGCAAAGAGATGGTCGCCCGCTGCCTGCATGATTTCGGCCCCCGCGCCGGCAAACCCTTCGTGGCACTGAACTGTGCGGCGATCCCGGAAAACCTCTTCGAGAGTGAACTGTTCGGCCACGAGAGCGGCGCCTTCACCGGCGCCCAGGGCAAGCGCATCGGCAAGATCGAACACGCCCACGGCGGCACCCTGTTCCTCGACGAGATCGAGAGCATGCCCCTGGCCCAGCAGGTGAAGCTGCTGCGGGTATTGCAGGAGCAGCGCCTGGAGCGGCTGGGCTCGAACCAGAGCATCGCTGTGGATATCCGTGTGGTGGCCGCCACCAAGCCGGACCTGCGGGAGGAAGTGCGCGCCGGCCGCTTCCGCGAGGACCTGCTCTACCGCCTCAACGTCGCTGAACTGCAATTGCCGGCCTTGCGCGAGCGGCGTGAGGACATTCCCCTGCTGTTCGAACACTTCGCCCGCCTGGCCAGCGAGCGCCTGGGCCGGCCGCAGCCCACCCTGACCCCGGCGGAACTGGCGCAGTTACTGGCCCACGGCTGGCCGGGGAACGTCCGCGAACTGGCCAATGCCGCCGAACGCCATGTCCTGGGGTTATCCACAGGCCAGGCGGAACGTGTCGAGGGCGAGCCGTCCCTGGCCGAGCTGATGGAGGCTTACGAGGCCCAATGCCTGCGTCAGGCCCTGGCGCGCTGCCAAGGGGACATCAAGGCGGTGATGGACCTGCTGAGCCTGCCCCGCCGCACCCTCAACGAGAAGATGGTCCGCCACGGCCTGGCACGCAGTGAGTTCCTGCCGGGCGAGGATGATTGACGGCGCAAACGCTGTCGTAGGTTGGCGCTGAGCGAAACCCAACGATCCCGGCATCGATTCCTCGTGGGGCCTTGCGGGCTCGGCACCCAACCTACGGAAGCGCCACGCATCGGCGGAATCTTGCTCATCGCCCTCCCGGCGTCGGCAGGATTCCGCGCATGATCGCCGTCGATTCCCGCTGAAACCCTTCTATTCCGCACCTTTCCTCCGCTGGCACAGCTCCTGCTATGAGCCAGATGCCCAAGCGCGGCCACGGCCAGCGCCCACAACAACAACTAAGCGTCGAGGAAACATGATGGATAGCTCCAGCACCCTGACTGCCTCTGCAACACCCCGCACGACATCCCAGCGCATCAAGTCCATTTTCAGCGGCTCGGTGGGCAACCTGGTGGAGTGGTACGACTGGTACGTATACGCCGCCTTCTCGCTCTACTTCGCCAAGGCCTTCTTCCCCCAGGGCGACACGACCGCCCAATTGCTCAATACCGCCGCCATCTTCGCCGTAGGCTTCCTGATGCGCCCCATCGGCGGCTGGCTGATGGGCATCTACGCCGACCGCAAGGGCCGCAAGGCCGCCCTGCTGGCCTCCGTCCTGCTGATGTGCTTCGGCTCGCTGATCATCGCCCTGACCCCCAGCTACGAAACCATCGGCGTCGCCGCGCCCATCCTCCTGGTGGTCGCACGCCTGCTGCAGGGGCTCTCGGTCGGCGGTGAATACGGCACCTCGGCGACCTACCTCTCGGAAATGGCCACCAAGGAGCAGCGCGGCTTCTTCTCCAGCTTCCAGTACGTGACCCTGATCTCCGGCCAGCTCGTCGCCCTGGCGGTGCTGATCGTCCTCCAGCAGACCCTGAGTGCCGAGCAGTTGGAAAGCTGGGGCTGGCGCGTACCGTTCTTCATCGGCGCCCTGTGTGCGGTGGTGGCCATGTTCCTGCGGCGCGGCATGGAGGAAACCGACTCCTTCACCAAGACGAAGGAGAAGCCGAAGGAAAGCCTGCTGCGCACCCTGATGCGTCACCCCAAGGAAGTGCTGACCGTGGTCGGCCTGACCATGGGCGGCACCCTGGCCTTCTACACCTACACCACGTACATGCAGAAGTACCTGGTGAACACCGTGGGCATGAGCAAGGACGACTCGACCATGATCTCGGCCGCCACGCTGTTCCTGTTCATGCTGCTGCAGCCCATCGTCGGCGGGCTTTCCGACAAGATCGGCCGCCGTCCGATCCTGATCGCCTTCGGCGTGCTGGGCACCCTGTTCACCTACCCGATCCTCAGCACCCTGCACAGCATCGAAACCTGGTGGGGCGCGTTCTTCCTGATCATGGCGGCGCTGATCATCGTCAGCGGCTACACCTCGATCAACGCCGTGGTGAAGGCCGAACTCTTTCCCACCGAAATCCGCGCCCTGGGGGTGGGCCTGCCCTACGCGCTGACCGTGTCCATCTTCGGCGGCACCGCCGAGTACGTGGCGCTGTGGTTCAAGAGCATCGGCATGGAAAGCGGCTTCTACTGGTACGTCACCGCCTGCATCGCCTGCTCGCTGCTGGTGTACGTGTTCATGAAGGACACCCGCACCCATTCGCGGATGAACCACGAATGACCGGGCGCTGAGCCTGGATCGTTGCCAGACGGGCCCTTCGGGGCCCGTTTTCGTTGGTGGGGAAGGTAAAACGCATCGATCTGATGGGTTTCGCTTCGCTCTACACCATCCTACGAAGGTCCCGCTGAGCTCACAGGGCGTGGCGAAGCTGGCCGCCGTAGGATGGGGTAGAGCGGAGCGATACCCATGCGGACAGAACTGATTCGCGAGCTCGCAGAACGCGCGCGACCCATCCTGCGATTTGCAGGGCCCTTCGCGAATGAATTCGCTCCTACAAGAGAAGCGGTATCTGCGCCGCTAACCCAGCCTGCACGCCTCCATTCCCGCCTTGAGCGCCGCCTCATCCTGAGGCCCGGCGAAGATCAGTTCCAGACGCGAATCCTTGCGCCATTCGCTGGCCTGCCAGTGGATCGGCGCGCCGTCCAGGGCATTGCCGGAGAGCCAGCCGGCGTTGGTCTGGAGCACCAGCTTGGCCCGACGCCAAGGCAGGCTGGAGAGCCAGAGTTGCAGGCGCGTCAGCTCGAATTTCTGGCTCGGATGCCACCGCCAACCAATGCTCCAGCCGTCGGCGCTGCCCTGGATCTGGCAGATCGGTTCGGCGGGATTCGTCCACAGAACGGGAGATTTACCCACACCTGTTGGTAACTCATCGATACCAACAGCTTTTCCACGTTGTGCATGGATGCCTGGAAGCTGCTCGATGTCTAGCCTTCCTTGCGTCGTCCACAGCCGAGGCACAGCAGGCAGTTTCAGGGAAAGTTGTTCACAGGTGGCCGAATCCAGGTTTTCGGCCTTGTTTAGTAGCACAAGGCCAGCACCCAAAAGTGCCTCTTGCTGGCTGTCTGGCAGTAGCTGGCCCGTAGCCAGCGCCGCCGCGTCCAGCACCATCACGCTCGGCTGTAGCGCCAGGACGCCCTCCCAAGGGGGTTCGCGTAGCTGTCGCAGTAGCTCGACGGGATGTCCGAGTCCGGAGGGTTCAATCAGTAGCCGGTCCGGCCGGGCCTTGCGCAGTAGCCGAGCCAGGCCCACCTGGAAGGGGGCACCGTTGACGCAGCAGACGCAGCCGCCTGCCACCTCCGCCAGGGCGATGCCGTCGTCATCGCTCGTCAGTAGCGCGGCGTCCAGGCCGATCTGGCCGAACTCGTTGATCAGTACCGCCCAGCGTTCGTGGGCAGGCCGCTGCGCCAGCAGCTGGCGGATCAGGCTGGTCTTGCCGGCGCCCAGGGGTCCGGCGATGACATGGGTAGGGATATGAGTAAGCATCGGGATAGGGTGCTGCTTCACGGGCGGCCTGCAAAGCCCCGTGCTAGAGTCGCGTCCTTCATGACCTGGAAGACCTCCCATGCGTATCTGGTTGCTGCCCCTGCTGCTGTTGCTGTCCGTTGACGCTCGCGCCGATGCCTGCGTTATCCACAGCCAGGGCGAAGGACTGGATGTGAAGCTCTGCCAGGAAAACCGTAGCATCCCCTCGCAACTCTTCCATGACGGGTTCTGCAAGCCGGAGATGAAGGGCCAGAAGGTCGAAGTGACCTATGTGGATAAGTGCCCCACCGGCGCGTTTGGCGTGTGCCGCAACGCCAAGGTCAGCAACCAGCCCTACCGTCAGGATCTTCATTACTACGGTGTCGCCAGCGACGCGCGCTACCTGAAGCCCTTCTGCGAAGGCCAGAGCCAGGGGAAGTGGGAGTAAGGACAGACGCCTTCCAGGGTCTCCATCAGGCGCCCTCCTCCTCCGCCCAGGGCCCGAAGGGATCGGACAACATGGCCCAGCCCTCTGGCCCCATGGCCATTTCGTCGTCGTCCAGCAGGCAGGCATCCAGCGCCTCCCGCAGACGGTCGAAGTCGATACCCTGGCCGATGAACACCAGTTCCTGACGGCAGTCACCCACCTCCGTGCTCCAGTGCTGCATCACCGCCTGCTGGTCCTCTTCGTCCTGGGGCCAGTGCTCGCGGGGCACGAAACGCCACCAGCGGCCAGCCAGGCCATGACGCATCAACCCTCCTGCCTGGGACCAGTTGCCGGCTTCCCGATAGCGGCTGGCCAGCCAGAAGAACCCCTTGGAGCGCAGCAGACGGCCATTGCTCCACTCTCCGTCGAGCAAGTCGAAGAAGCGTTGGGGATGGAACGGGCGCCGGGCCCGGTAGACCGTCGAGGCGATGCCGTATGCCTCGGTTTCCGGCGGGTGCTCGCCGCGCAGTTCCTTGAGCCAGCCCGGTGCCCGGGCCGCGCGCTCGAAGTCGAAACAGCCGGTGTCGAGGATGCGCTTCAGCTCCACCTGCCCCAGCACCATGGGCAGCACCTCGGCGTCGGGGTTGAGGCGGCGCAGGATGGAGGTCAGCTCTTCCCGCTCCGCGCTTGAGATCAGGTCGATCTTGCTGATGAGCAGCACATCGGCGAATTCCACTTGTTCGATCAGCAGTTCGCTGATGCTGCGCTGGTCGTCCTCGCCCAGGGTTTCCCCCCGGCTGGCCAGGCTCTCGCCTGCCTGGTAATCCCGCAGGAAGTTCACGCCGTCTACCACTGTGACCAGGGTGTCGAGCCGTGCCAGGTCGGACAGACTCCGGCCCTGCTCGTCGCGGAAGGTGAAGGTTTCGGCCACGGGTAGCGGTTCCGAGATACCGGTGGATTCGATCAGCAGATAGTCGAAGCGCCCTTCGCGGGCCAGGCGACTGACTTCCTCCAGCAAGTCTTCGCGCAGGGTGCAGCAAATGCAGCCATTGCTCATTTCCACCAGGCGTTCCTCGGCGCGGTTCAGGCTGACGTCGCGCTGAACCTCACTGGCGTCGATGTTGATTTCACTCATGTCGTTGACGATGACGGCCACACGCAGCCGCTCGCGGTTGCGCAGGATGTGATTGAGCAGCGTGCTCTTGCCGGCGCCGAGGAAGCCGGAGAGTAGGGTGACGGGTAGGCGTGGGTGCATGGGGAGTCCTATGAGTCGCGCAGCCGAAGGCGTTCGCGTTGTTGCTGACGTTGCTTGAATTCGATGCAGCGGTTGGCAGTCGACCGCAGCAGCGGTGTCGATTGCTGGATGCTAAATTTGTTATAACATAACAATATCCAATCAGTTCAAGGCCTGCCTCCGATGAACGCCATCTCCCTCCCGGATATCGCCACCCAATCCACCACCCTGCCCCTACCGCTGGACTGGGTCGGCATGTGCGGGATCGCGCTGCCGCTACAGCTGGAAGGCCAGCGCGTCCTGGCCAGCGTCGATGCGGGTGTCAGCCTGGACGACACCACTGCGCGCGGCATTCATATGTCCCGCCTCTACCTTGCACTGGAGGAACTGGAGTCCTGCGAGCTGTCTGGAGGATTGCTCCGGCGAGTACTGATGCGCTTCCTCGACAGCCATCAAGGTCTGTCCAGCAGCGCCAGCCTGACGCTGCGTGGCGCGCTCCCAATGCAGCGCCCTGCCCTGGTCAGCCCGCTGTCCGGATGGAAGACCTATCCCTTCGAGGTCGTTGCACGCCAGGATCCAAGGGGGTTCCACGTGGAACTACGGCTTGAGTTGATCTATTCCTCCACTTGCCCCTGCTCCGCCGCACTGACCCGTCAGCTGATCCAGCAGCGCTTCGCCAACGACTTTGCCGACCGCCCCCTGGAACGGGACCAGGTGCTCGCCTGGCTGGGCACTCAGGGCACCACCGCTACGCCCCATAGCCAACGCAGCACCGCTCGGCTGTGGGTACGTCTGGGGCAGGCGGAGTATCTTCCGCTGCGCCGGCTGGTCGACCTCGCGGAACAGGCCCTGGGGACTGCAGTGCAGACGGCGGTGAAACGCGCGGACGAGCAGGCCTTCGCCCTGGCCAACGGTCAGAACCTGATGTTCTGCGAGGATGCGGCACGACGCCTGGGCAGCGCCCTGCGTGGTCAGGAATGGCTAGAGGGTTTCAGGTTGCGGGTCGTGCACGCGGAGAGCCTCCACGCGCACGACGCCGTCGCCGAGTACCGCTGGAACTATCCGGCGGAATAGATATCCCCGCGACTCCAGGGCAGTTCGTGGGCCCCGTTCCCATGGGGCTTGGTGGCGAGAATCTGGTGCAGGTTGATCCACCCCTTCTGGAAGGCATGGGCGCAGCCGGCCAGGTAGAGCCGCCAGATGCGCAGGGCCTGTTCCGGCACCAGCCTGGCGGCCTGATCCAGCTTCGCTTCCAGGTTGGCACTCCAGAACTCCAGGGTCCGTGCGTAGTGAAGGCGCAGGCTTTCAACGTCCACCACTTCCATACCCGCCAGGCTGAGCTGGGCAATCATGGTGGAGAGGTGCGGCAGCTCGCCGTGGGGGAAGACATACCGGTCGATGAAATCGCCGGCGCCCCGGCCCACAGGGCGGCCATCCGGGTGCCGGGCGGTGATGCCGTGGTTCATGACCAACCCGCCCTCGCGCACGGCACCGAACAGGCGCTGGCAGTAGACCGGCAGGTTGCCATGGCCGACGTGCTCGAGCATTCCGACGCTGACCACCTTGTCGAAGCGGCCATCCTGGGGCAGATCCCGGTAGTCCAGCAGTTCAAGCTCCACCTGGCCCTCCAGCCCCTCCGCCTTGACCCGCTCGCGCCCCAGGGCCAGCTGTTCGCGGCTCAGGGTGATGCCGAATACCCGGGCTCCGTACTCACGGGCGGCGTGCCGCGCCAGGCCGCCCCAGCCACACCCCACATCCAGCAGGTACTCGCCGGGCTTCAGCCGCAGCTTGCGGCAGAGGTGATGCAGCTTGGCTCGCTGGGCGCTGTCCAGGTCCTCGGTGCCGGTGGGGTAGTAAGCGCAGGAGTAGACCATCTCGCGGTCGAGCCACAGGGCGTAGAAGTCGTTGGACAGGTCGTAGTGGTAGGAGATGGCGGCAGCGTCGGTTGCCTTGTCGTGAGCCTGGCGCTCAGGGACAGCCTCTTCCTCGTCTTCGACCAGCGCTTCGCTCAGGGCATCGCCGATCCGGATCACTTCTAGGATGGGCCCGGCGAGGTCCAGCCGACCCTCCACATAGGCCGTGCCCAGGCTGTCCAGGCTAGGCCTGCCCAGCAGGGAAACCAGGCTGGGGTCTTTCACCGTCATGGTCACGGTGGGATTGGGACCGAGATCGACTTCCTTGCCATCCCAAAGCTGCAGCCGAAGCGGCAGTTGCAGATCGCGCAGGACCGTTGGAAGTTGCGCAAGCATGGGAACTCCTCCTTTACCAAGGACACTGGAAAGGTAGACCACCCGGAGCCGTTGTCAGGCTATCGATTCAATAGTTCTCCTCAACCCGGGTGCTCGCAAGCGCTATCAATCGAGCATACGTACCTTCCTGAATGTTTTGACCACAACCTGGCACAACGGCTCAACGTTTTTGCGCCGAGGTAACGGACGTGCAAGTCGGCGACTCCTGAAACACGAACGGCGCCCTAGGGCGCCGTTCGTGTTTCATCCGGTCCGTGTCACTCCACGGTCACCGACTTGGCCAGGTTGCGCGGCTGATCCACGTCGGTGCCCTTGAGCACCGCCACGTAGTAGGACAGCAGCTGCAGCGGGAGGGTGTAGAGGATCGGTGCCAGCGCGTCATCGATGTGCGGCATGGCGACCATGTGGGTGCCTTCGCCGTTCTCGATACCGGCCTCGCGGTCGGCGAAGACGATCAGTTGGCCTCCACGGGCGCGCACTTCCTGCAGGTTGGACTTGAGCTTCTCCACCAGTTCGTTGTTCGGTGCCACGGTGACCACCGGCATATCGGCGTCCACCAGGGCCAGCGGGCCGTGCTTGAGCTCGCCGGCAGGATAGGCTTCGGCGTGGATGTAGGAAATTTCCTTGAGCTTCAGCGAGCCTTCCATCGCCACCGGGTACTGGGCGCCACGGCCGAGGAACAGGGTGTGGTGCTTCTCGGCGAACAGTTCGGCCACCTTCTCCACGGTCTTGTCCATGGCCAGGGCCTCACCCAGGCGGGTGGGCAGGCGACGCAGTTCTTCTACCAGGTAGGCTTCGACACCCGCTTCCAGGGTGCCGCGTACCTGGCCCAGGGACAGGGTCAGCAGCATCAGCGCTACCAGCTGGGTGGTGAAGGCCTTGGTGGAGGCCACGCCGATTTCCGGGCCGGCCTGGGTCAGCAGGGTCAGGTCGGACTCGCGCACCAGGGAGCTGGTGCCGACGTTGCAGATGGCCAGGCTGGTCAGGTAACCCAGTTCCTTGGCATTGCGCAGGGCAGCCAGGGTGTCGGCGGTCTCGCCGGACTGGGAGATGGTCAGGAACAGGGTGTCGGGCTGCACTACCACCTTGCGGTAGCGGAATTCGCTGGCCACTTCAATCTGGCAGGGGATGCCGGCCAGACCTTCGAGCCAGTAACGGGCAACCATGCCGGCGTGGTAGCTGGTGCCGCAGGCGACGATCTGCACGTTGCGCACCTTGGCGAAGAGCTCCGCAGCGCGCGGACCGAACGCGTTCACCAGCACGTGATCAGCGCCCAGGCGGCCTTCCAGGGTACGTTGGACCACCTTGGGCTGCTCATGGATCTCTTTCAGCATGAAGTGGCGGTATTCACCCTTGTCGGCGGCTTCCGCACCTTCGTGGTACTGCACCTGCTCACGCTGTACGGCGTCGCCAGCCTGGGTCCAGATCTGCACGCTGTCGCGGCGGATTTCGGCGATGTCGCCCTCTTCCAGGTAGATGAAACGGTCGGTGACCTGGCGCAGGGCCAACTGGTCGGAGGCAAGGAAGTTCTCGCCCAGGCCCAGGCCGATCACCAGGGGGCTGCCGCTGCGGGCGGCCAGCAGGCGGTCCGGCTGGCTGGCGCTGATCACCGCGAGGCCATAGGCGCCGTGCAGTTCGGCGACCGCGGATTTCAGCGCGTCGCCCAGGTCAGGCAGGCTCTTCAGCTTGTGGTGCAGCAGGTGGACGATGACTTCGGTGTCGGTGTCCGAGGAGAAGACGTAGCCCAGGCCCTTGAGTTGTTCCCGCAGGGCCTCGTGGTTCTCGATGATGCCGTTGTGAACCACGGCCAGCTCATCGCCGGAGAAGTGCGGGTGGGCGTTGCGCTCGCAGGGGGCGCCATGGGTGGCCCAGCGGGTGTGGGCGATGCCCAGACGGCCAGCCAGGGGCTCTTCCGCCAGGGCCTGTTCCAACTCGGCGACCTTGCCGGCACGGCGACGGCGCTCCAGCGTGCCGTCGTTGGTGAAGACGGCCACGCCGGCGCTGTCATAGCCACGGTATTCGAGGCGCTTCAGGCCCTCGACCAGGATTGCGGTGATGTTGCGTTCGGCGACGGCGCCAACGATGCCACACATGGCTGTTCTCCTATCTCAATCAAGGCTCGCGCAGATCAGCTTGACCCCGCGCGCTGCTATCAGTTCGCGCGCTTCCGGGGCAAGGCGCTCATCGGTAATCAGGGTATGGATGCTGCTCCAGGGCAGCTCCAGGTTGGGAATGCGCCGGCCGACCTTGTCGGACTCGGCCATGACGATCACTTCACGGGCCACTTCGGCCATGACCCGCGAAAGGCCCAGCAATTCATTGAAGGTGGTGGTACCCCGTTGCAGGTCGATGCCATCGGCACCGATGAACAGCTGGTCGAAATCGTAGGAACGCAGCACCTGCTCGGCCACCTGGCCCTGGAAGGACTCCGAATGGGGGTCCCAGGTACCGCCGGTCATCAGCAGAACGGGTTCGTGTTCCAGTTCGCGCAAGGCGTTGGCCACGTTCAGAGAGTTGGTCATCACCACCAGACCGGGCCGGTGGCCCAGTTCCGGGATCATGGCGGCGGTGGTGCTGCCACTGTCGATGATGATGCGCGCGTGCTCACGGATGCAGCCAACGGCGGCACGGGCGATGGCCAGTTTGTAGGAAGAGACTGGCTGGCTGCTTTCGCCTATCAGTTCCTGGGGCATCGGCACGGCTCCACCATAGCGGCGCAGCAGCAGGCCATTCTTCTCCAGGGCCGTGAGGTCCTTGCGAATGGTGACTTCAGAGGTGGCGAAGGCCTTGGCCAGTTCGTCGACGCTCACCTCGCCCTGTTGTTCGAGCAGGGCGAGGATGGCATGACGGCGTTGCGGCGTGTTGCGTTTCGTCATCAACGAAAGTTTCGATTCGAAAGATAGTGGCGCGAATCAAAACCTAACGAAGCCTTGGCGTCAACCCCGAAAACGACAAAAGGCGGCCTGGGCCACCTTTTGCGTAGGCGATGGGTTATCCACAGCCCGGTTTTCCACAGCCTTACTTCTTGACCTTCACCGGGCGCTTCCAGCCTTCGATATTGCGCTGCTTGGCGCGGCCGACGGCCAGGGTGTTGGCCGGCACGTCCTGGGTGATGGTGGAGCCGGCGCCGGTGGTAGCGCCATCGCCCAGCGTGACCGGGGCCACCAGGGAGCTGTTGGAGCCGATGAAGACGTCTTCACCCATGACGGTGCGGAATTTGTTGGCGCCGTCGTAGTTGCAGGTGATGGTGCCGGCGCCGATGTTGGTGCGCGCACCGATCTCGGCATCACCCAGGTAGGCCAAGTGGCCAGCCTTGGCGCCCTCACCCATCACGGCGTTCTTCAGTTCGACGAAGTTACCCACATGAGCCTTGGCGCCCAGCACCGCGCCCGGACGCAGGCGGGCGAACGGACCGCAATCGGCACCTTCGCCCAGTTCTGCGCCTTCCAGGTGGCTGCTGGCTTTCACGATGGCGCCGCGGCGCAGGATGCTGTCCTTGATCACGCAGTTCGGGCCGATCTGAACGCCGTCTTCGATCACGACCTTGCCTTCGAGGATCACGTTCACATCGATCAGCACATCGCGGCCCACGGCCACTTCACCGCGCAGGTCGAAGCGGGCCGGGTCCAGCAGGGTTACGCCCTGGGTCATGAGGCTGCGGGCCGCGCGCTTCTGGTAATGGCGCTCCAGCTCGGCGAGCTGGATGCGGTCGTTGGCGCCCTGCACCTCCACCGCGTCGTGGGGGTGCTCGGTGGCCACCACCAGGCCGTCGGCCACGGCCATGGCGATGACGTCGGTGAGGTAGTACTCGCCCTGGGCGTTGTCGTTGGACAGGCGGCCCAGCCAATCGGCCAGGCGCTTGCCGGGCACGGCGAGGATGCCGGTATTGCCTTCGCGGATGGCACGCTGCTCGGGGCTGGCGTCCTTGTGCTCGACGATGGCTTTCACCACGCCGGCGGCGTCGCGAACGATGCGGCCGTAGCCAGTGGGGTCATCCAGCTCGACGGTGAGGAGAGCCAACTGGTCATCCTTCACTTGCTCCAGCAGGCGCTGCAGGGTTTCCACTTCGATCAGCGGCACGTCGCCGTAGAGGATCAGTACGCGTTCGGCGGACAGCGCCGGCAAGGCCTGGGCGACGGCATGGCCGGTCCCCAACTGTTCGGCCTGCAGGACGAAGTTCAGGTCATCCGCAGCCAGCCGCTCACGCACGGTATCGGCGCCATGGCCGATGACCACATGGATACCCTGGGGCCCGAGTTTGCGAGCGGTATCGATGACGTGGCCAAGCATGGCCTTGCCGGCCACCGGATGCAGGACCTTGGGCAGGGCCGAACGCATGCGCGTGCCCTGACCGGCGGCGAGGATGACGATATCGAGGGACATGGAGGGAATCACCGAATCAGGCTGGTAAGCGGAAACCGGAATGCCGGAAAAGAAAAAGGGTAGCCAAGGCTACCCTTTAACTTGTCTGCAATGAAGCCTTGGGCGTTAGCCGCCGAACTTCTTGCGGATCTGCTGGACGGTACGCAGCTGGGCTGCGGCCTCGGCCAGTCGAGCGGAGGCGGTGGAGTAGTCGAACTCCGCGCCCCGGTCGTGCAGAGCTTTCTCAGCAGCCTTGAGGGACTCCTGAGCAGCCGCTTCGTCCAGGTCACTGGCGCGAAGCACGGTGTCGGCCAGGACCTTCACCATGTTCGGCTGGACTTCGAGGAAACCGCCGGAGATGTAATACACCTCGTCCTCGCCACCCTGCTTCACCAGGCGAATGGGGCCCGGCTTGAGGTCGGTGATCAGCGGGGCGTGGCCCGGCGCGATACCCAGATCGCCCAGGTGGCCGTGCGCAATCACCATCTCCACCAGACCGGAGAAGATCTCCGCTTCGGCGCTGACGATATCGCAATGGACAGTAATAGCCATACGCTTGCCTCACGTAAGCGCCCGTCGCCGGGCGCTCAGGGGGTTACAGTTTCTTCGCTTTCTCGATGGCTTCTTCAATGCCGCCGACCATGTAGAACGCCTGCTCGGGCAGGTGGTCATAGTCGCCGTTGAGGATGCCTTTGAAGCCAGCAATGGTGTCCTTCAGGGCGACGTACTTGCCCGGGGAACCGGTGAAGACTTCGGCCACGAAGAACGGCTGGGACAGGAAGCGCTGGATCTTACGAGCACGGTTAACGAGCTGCTTGTCCGCTTCGGACAGTTCGTCCATACCCAGGATCGCGATGATGTCCTTCAGTTCCTTGTAACGCTGCAGAACGTACTGAACACCACGAGCGGTCTCGTAGTGGTCCTGACCGATCACCAGCGGGTCCAGCTGACGGCTGGTGGAGTCCAGCGGGTCAACGGCCGGGTAGATACCCAGGGAGGCGATGTCACGGGACAGTACGACGGTAGCGTCCAGGTGGGCGAAGGTGGTCGCCGGGGACGGGTCGGTCAGGTCGTCCGCGGGAACGTATACGGCCTGGATGGAGGTAATCGAACCGGTCTTGGTGGAGGTGATGCGCTCTTGCAGAACGCCCATTTCCTCGGCCAGGGTCGGCTGGTAACCCACAGCGGACGGCATACGACCCAGCAGCGCGGACACTTCGGTACCGGCCAGGGTGTAACGGTAGATGTTGTCGACGAACAGCAGAACGTCGCGACCTTCGTCACGGAACTTCTCGGCCATGGTCAGGCCGGTCAGGGCAACGCGCAGACGGTTGCCCGGCGGCTCGTTCATCTGGCCGTATACCAGGGCTACCTTGTCGAGAACGTTGGAGTCCTTCATCTCGTGGTAGAAGTCGTTACCCTCACGAGTACGCTCACCCACGCCGGCGAACACGGAGTAACCGCTGTGCTCGATCGCGATGTTACGGATCAGTTCCATCATGTTCACGGTCTTGCCTACACCGGCGCCACCGAACAGGCCGACCTTACCGCCTTTGGCGAAGGGGCAGACCAGGTCGATTACCTTGATGCCGGTTTCCAGCAGCTCGTTGCCGCCAGCCTGCTCCGCATAGGACGGAGCGTCGCGGTGGATAACCCAACGCTCTTCTTCGCCGATGGGGCCGGCTTCGTCGATGGGGTTGCCCAGCACGTCCATGATGCGGCCCAGGGTCGCTTTACCGACCGGAACTGCGATGGCTGCGCCAGTATTGGATACGCCCAGGCCACGCTTGAGGCCTTCGGTCGAACCCATGGCGATGGAACGAACCACGCCGTCGCCCAGCTGCTGCTGGACTTCCAGGGTGGTTTCGACGCCGCTGACCTTCAGCGCGTCGTAAACGTTCGGCACCTGATCACGCGGGAATTCCACGTCGATAACGGCGCCGATGATTTGAACGATACGTCCGCTACTCATATCTGGTTCCTCTAAATATATGAACCGGTCTTAAACCGCGGCAGCGCCGCCGACGATTTCCGAAATCTCTTGAGTGATCGCTGCCTGACGCGCCTTGTTGTAGATCAGCTGGAGGTTGCTGATCAGGTCACCGGCGTTGTCGGTGGCGTTCTTCATTGCGATCATCCGTGCCGCCTGCTCGCAGGCGTTGTTCTCAACCACGGATTGATACACCTGGGATTCCACGTAGCGCACCAGCAGACCTTCGAGGATCTCCTTGGCGTCGGGTTCGTAGAGGTAGTCCCAGTGATGCTTCAACTCTTGATCCGGATCGGCCACCAGCGGAACCAGTTGGTCCACAGTCGGCTTCTGCGTCATGGTGTTGACGAACTTGTTGGAAACCACGAACAGGCGGTCGATACGGCCATCCAGGTATGCGTCGAGCATGACCTTGACGCTGCCGATCAGGTCGTTGATCGAAGGTTCCTCGCCGATGTGGCTGATGGCTGCAACGACGTTACCGCCGTAGTTGCGGAAGAAGGCCGCACCCTTGCCACCAATCACGCAGAGGTCGATCTCCACGCCTTGTTCGCGGTAACCCGCCATGTTCTTGATCAGGGTCTTGAACAGGTTGATGTTCAAGCCGCCACACAGACCGCGGTCGCTGCTCACCACGACATAACCAACGCGCTTCACTTCGCGGTCGATCATGAACGGGTGGCGGTATTCCGGGTTCGCGTTGGCCAAATGACCGATCACCTGGCGGATGCGCTCCGCGTAGGGGCGGCTGGCAGCCATGCGCAGTTGAGCCCTGCGCATCTTGCTGACCGCCACCTTTTCCATGGCGCTGGTGATCTTTTGCGTGCTTTTGATGCTCGCAATCTTGCTGCGAATCTCTTTTGCGCCTGCCATGTAACACCTATCGGGTTAGCAGGCGGGGGGTCTTGCGACCCCCCGCTGCGGCTTACCAGGTTTGGGTGGCCTTGAACTTCTCGATACCAGCCTTGATGCCGGCGTCGATTTCGTCGTTGAAGTCACCCTTCTCGTTGATCTTCGCCATCAGGGCGGCGTGATCACGATTGAAGTAAGCAATCAGGGCCTGCTCGAAGGCGCCGATCTTGGCCAGCTCGATGTCCTGCAGGAAGCCACGCTCGGCGGCATACAGGCTCAGCGACATATCGGCGATGGACATGGGCGCATACTGCTTCTGCTTCATCAGCTCGGTAACGCGCTGACCGTGTTCCAGCTGCTTGCGGGTAGCTTCGTCCAGATCGGAAGCGAACTGCGCGAACGCAGCCAGTTCACGGTACTGGGCCAGAGCGGTACGGATACCACCGGACAGCTTCTTGATGATCTTGGTCTGGGCCGCACCACCAACACGGGATACCGAGATACCGGCGTTAACGGCCGGACGGATACCCGAGTTGAACAGAGCGGATTCCAGGAAGATCTGACCGTCGGTGATGGAGATCACGTTGGTCGGAACGAACGCGGAAACGTCGCCAGCCTGGGTTTCGATGATCGGCAGAGCGGTCAGGGAACCGGTCTTGCCTTTCACGGCGCCATTGGTGAACTTCTCTACGTACTCTTCGGAAACGCGGGAAGCGCGTTCCAGCAGACGGCTGTGGAGATAGAACACGTCGCCCGGATAGGCTTCGCGGCCCGGCGGACGGCGCAGCAGCAGGGAGATCTGGCGGTAGGCTACGGCTTGCTTGGACAGGTCGTCGTAGATGATCAGGGCGTCTTCGCCGCGATCACGGAAGAACTCGCCCATGGTGCAGCCGGCGTACGGTGCGATGTACTGCAGCGCAGGAGATTCGGAAGCACTGGCAGCCACGATGATGGTGTTGGCCAGGGCGCCGTTTTCTTCCAGCTTGCGAACCACGTTGGCGATGGTCGATTGCTTCTGACCGATAGCCACGTAGACGCAGCGGATGCCGCTGTCTTTCTGGTTGATGATGGCGTCAACGGCCAGGGCGGTCTTGCCGATCTGACGGTCGCCGATGATCAGCTCACGCTGGCCACGGCCGATCGGGATCATGGCGTCGACGGCCTTGTAGCCGGTCTGTACCGGCTGGTCTACCGACTTACGCCAGATCACGCCCGGGGCTACCTTTTCCACCGCGTCGGTGGCTTGAGCGTTGATCGGGCCTTTGCCATCGATCGGGTTGCCGAGGGCGTCGACAACGCGGCCCAGCAGTTCCGGACCTACCGGTACTTCCAGGATGCGGCCGGTGCACTTGGCGCTCATGCCTTCGGCGAGGCCGACGTATTTACCCAGGATCACAGCACCAACGGAGTCTTGCTCCAGGTTCAGCGCCATGCCGTAGATGCCGCCCGGGAACTCGATCATTTCACCGTACATCACATCGGCCAGGCCGTGGATACGCACGATGCCGTCGGAAACGGAGACGATGGTGCCTTCGTTGCGGGCTTGGGAAGAGACGTCGAGTTTCTCGATACGTCCCTTGATGATTTCACTAATTTCGGAAGGATTGAGTTGCTGCATTGCTCTGCTGCCCCTTCAAACTCAAGATTTCAACGCTTCGGCCAGTTTCGCGAGCTTGCCGCGAACCGAGCCATCGATAACCAGGTCGCCGGCGCGGATCACGACACCGCCTATGAGGCTGGAGTCTTCCGCGGCGTGCAGACGCACTTCCCGGCTGAGCCGTGCGCTGAGAACCTTGGCGAGTTTGTCTTGCTGTTCATCGCTCAATGCGAAGGCACTGACGACTTCCACGTCTACCGACTTCTCCTGCTCGGCCTTGTACAGCTCGAACAGCTCGGCGATTTCCGGCAGCAGCACGAGGCGGCCGTTTTCGGAAACAACATGGATGAAGTTCTGTGCCTGGGCGTCGAACTTGTCGCCAACCACTTCATTGAAGGCGTTGGCTTTCTCTGTACTCGTCAGACGCGGGGCTTTGAGCACGCGCTGCATGGTGTCGTCCTGCGACACCGCAGCGGCCAGGCCAAGCATGGCCGACCAGGCGGCCAGCTGCTGATGGGCCTGGGCGTACTCGAAAGCAGCCTTGGCGTAAGGTCGGGCCAGCGTGGTCAGTTCTGCCATGATCGCCCTCGCTTAGATTTCGGCAGCCAGTTTGTTAACCAGCTCCGCGTGCGCGTTTTGATCGATAGTGGCACCCAGGATCTTCTCGGCACCGCCGACCGCCAGGCTACCCAGTTGGGCGCGCAGCGCGTCTTTGACGCTGTTCAGTTCCTGCTCGATCTCGGCCTGAGCCTGCGCCTTCAGGCGCTCGCCTTCAGCACGTGCCTGATCGCGAGCTTCGTCGACGATCTGGTTAGCGCGCTTTTTGGCTTGCTCGATGATTTCTGCCGCCTGACCTTTGGCTTCGCGCAGTTGCTGACCCACTTTTTCATGGGCCAGCTCCAGGTCACGAGCCGCTCGGTTGGCAGCGTCCAGACCGTCGGCAATCTTCTTCTGACGTTCATGCAGAGCAGTGATGACCGGAGGCCACACGAACTTCATGCAGAACAGTACGAAGATGAAGAAGGCAACGGACTGGCCGATCAGGGTTGCATTAATGTTCACGCCAACACCTCGCTCGTTCGTTGTCAGTCGAATCCTCGGTCAACGAGGATTACTGGGCTACCTGAGCAATGAACGGGTTAGCGAAGGTGAAGAACAGAGCGATACCAACGCCGATCATGGTTACGGCGTCGAGCAGACCGGCCACGATGAACATTTTAACTTGCAGCATCGGGACCATTTCCGGCTGGCGAGCAGCGCCTTCCAGGAACTTGCCACCCAGCAGACCGAAGCCAATGGCGGTACCCAGGGCACCCAGACCAATCAGCAGAGCTACGGCGATCGCGGTCAGACCTACTACAGTTTCCATTTTTCCTCCCGACTTTATGTCGTGTTGGTTAAGGTTTAAGTGAAGCGGTAAAGCGAAATCGTTTTGTTCCTAGTGCCCTTTCGAGCATCCCCGTACCGGCTGGTACGGGACCATCTCCAACGAACCACGCATCCACTTGCGCCCTTCGGGCACCTTCCCCTGCAGGGAGAAGGTCATCGGATGCGCTGCGCGTTCTTAATGGTTGTCCTCATGCGCCATCGACAGGTAGACGATGGTCAGCATCATGAAGATGAAGGCCTGCAGGGTGATGATCAGGATGTGGAACACAGCCCACGCCCACTGCAGTGCG
Organism: Pseudomonas sp. LFM046; assembly: GCF_000949385.2. Classification (NCBI taxonomy): domain Bacteria; kingdom Pseudomonadati; phylum Pseudomonadota; class Gammaproteobacteria; order Pseudomonadales; family Pseudomonadaceae; genus Pseudomonas; species Pseudomonas sp. LFM046. The sequence continues at coordinate 5,781,967 of NZ_JYKO02000001.1, forward strand.
ATGCCCAGGCCGCTCAGCAGCAGGATGCCGGCGCCGAACATCACGGCGATCAGGATGAACACCAGTTCGCCAGCGTACATGTTGCCGAAGAGACGCAGGGCCAGGGAGATCGGCTTGGCCACCAGGGTCACAAACTCGAGCAGGAAGTTGACCGGGATCAGCAGAATCTGAACGAGCATGTTCTTGCTGCTGAACGGGTGCAGGGTCAGTTCGCCGAGGAAGCCGCCGATGCCCTTGACCTTGATGCTGTAGAAGATGATCAGGCCGAATACCGAGAAAGCCATGCCGAGGGTGGCGTTCGGGTCGGTGGTCGGAACGGCACGGAAGGCCAGGTGCTCATTGCCGGAAACGGTGGTGGCCAGCAGCGGAATCCAGTCGACCGGGATCAGGTCGATGGCGTTCATCAGGAAGATCCAGACGAAGATGGTCAGGGCCAGGGGGGCGATCAGCGGGTTACGGCCATGGAAGGTGTCTTTGACGTTGCTGTCGACGAAGTCGACCATCACTTCAACCAGGTTCTGCAAGCCGCCGGGAACACCGGAGGTGGCCTTCTTGGCTGCCATGCGGAAGAGGAGCACGAACAGCAGGCCGAGGCCGATGGACCAGCCCAGGGTGTCCAGATGGAAGGCCCAGAAGCCCATTTCCTTGGCTTGTTCGGCGCTGTGGGCGAAACCCCACTCGCCGGTGGGCAGACGACCGAAGGTCAGGTTCTGCAGGTGATGCTGGATATAGCCCGAAGCGGTTTGCTCTGCCATGTTTGCCTCAAACGCCCTAAGGTTTCGAAAATCTTGTTCTCATCAGCAGGGGCGCGAACCAGCTGACCGACTGGGTCAACAGGAAGACGCCGAATACCGCCGGCGCATCCAGGGGTTTCACACCTGCGAACGTCAGCGCAAACAGCACTGCCGTCAGAATCAGCTTGCCCATCTCGCCCGCATAGAAAGAGCGGACTATCGCCTGGGCTGCACGGGCTCCGCTGTAACGGAACGCCTTGCGGGCGAAATACAGGTTCGGCACCCAGGCGATCAGGCCGCCGCACAAGCCAGAGTATCCAGCCACCGTGCCACGCCACTGCCAGAGAACGACAGCAGCGATCAGCAGGACGACCAACTGGGCCAGCAGGACCGGAAATACCGGCATTCGATGGAAGGGCAAGCGGTTTGGCGTGCGGTTATCCATCGCAGCTGATCCTCTGGTGTCGGCCGCTTGAATCAACGACTTGGCATACTTTGTGCCGACAAAATTGCGCGCAGAGTATAGGGGGCGAACCCCCCCTATTCAACTGCCCGGTAGTGAAATCCGACCGTCGCTACAGCGTCATATGTTTCAGCGAATGTGGGCCAGGACGCCCTGTAATTCGTCGAGCGAGTTGTAGCGGATCACCAGCTGGCCCTTGCCTTTCTGGCCATGCTTGATCTGCACGGGAGCCCCTAGCTTCTCAGCCAGACGCTGTTCCAGGCGGCTGATATCCGGGTCGGACTTGACCACTTCGACAGCCTTTTCCTTGGTGTTCAGCCAGTGCCTTACCAGTGCCTCGGTTTGGCGCACGGTGAGGCCTCGTGCGACAACATGTCGCGCCCCTTCCACCTGCCGCTCCAGGGGCAGACCGAGCAGGGCACGAGCGTGGCCCATTTCCAGGTCGCCATGGGAAAGCAGGGTCTTGATCTCTTCCGGCAGGCCGATCAGGCGCAGCAGGTTGGTGATGGTGACGCGGGACTTGCCGACCGCTTCCGCCACCTGCTGCTGGGTGAGCTGGAATTCCTGCTGCAGACGCTGCAGGGCGATGGCTTCCTCGATGGGGTTGAGGTCTTCGCGCTGGATGTTCTCGATCAGCGCCATGGCGATGGCGGCCTCGTCGGGAACCTCGCGAACCATGGCCGGAATCTTCTCCAGCCCTGCCTGCTGACTGGCACGCCAGCGACGCTCTCCCGCAATGATCTCGTAACGGCCTGCACCGATCGGGCGCACAACGATGGGCTGCATGACGCCCTGGGCCTTGATGGACTGGGCCAGTTCCTCGAGGGCGGTGGGGTCCATGTCGCGGCGGGGCTGGTACTTGCCGCGCTGGATCAGGTCCAGGGGCAGGTGTTGAAGCTCACGGGTATCGACCTTGACGGCTTCTTCTTCGAGGGTAGCGACGGTACTGCCGCCCAGCAGGGCGTCCAAGCCACGGCCCAGACCTCGTTTTTTCGCGGCCATGCGGATTCCTTATGCGGTAGCGGTTTTGGCGTTGGCGCGCTGGCGGCGGACCAGTTCGCCTGCCAGCGCCAGGTAGGCGATGGCGCCACGGGATTGCTTGTCGTAGACCAGGGCGGGCATGCCGAAGCTGGGGGCCTCGGCCAGGCGCACGTTACGCGGAATGACGGCGTCGTAGAGTTTGTCGCCGAAGTGTTCCTTGAGCTGCGCCGAGACTTCGTTGGTCAGGCTGATGCGCGGGTCGTACATGGTGCGCAGCAGACCCTCGATCTTCAGGCTGGGGTTCAGCAGCTGGCCGATGCGCTGGATGCTGTTGACCAGGTCCGACAGGCCTTCCAGTGCGTAGTACTCGCACTGCATGGGGATGATCACGCCATCGGAAGCCGACAGGGCGTTGATGGTCAGCATCGACAGCGAAGGCGGGCAGTCGATGAGGATGTAGTCATAGTTCTCGCGGATCGGTGCCAGGGCTTCGCGCAGGCGATGCTCCTTGTTCGGCATGTCCAGCAGCGCCACTTCCGCCGCGGTCAGGTCGCGGTTGGCGGGCAGGAGCTGGTAGCCACCGTGCTCGGAGAACTGCATCGCCGTCGCCAGGTCGCATTCCCCGGTGAGGACGTCGTAGATCGAGTGCTCCAGGGCGAGCTTGTCGACGCCGCTGCCCATGGTGGCGTTGCCCTGAGGGTCAAGATCGATCAGCAGCACACGGCGCTTGGTAGCGACCAGCGAGGCTGCCAGGTTGACACAGGTGGTGGTCTTGCCGACCCCGCCTTTCTGATTGGCGATTGCGAATACCTTGGCCATGGCCACCTTCCCCCTCATTGCGTGCGGCGCAGTATCAGCAGATGGCGCTGACCTTGGCAACCGGGAACCTCCAGCTGATGCGCGGACTCCACGCGGAAGTCCGCGGGCAGGGTCTGCAGCTCGTCGTCCGGGTGCAGGCCCTTCATGGCCAGCCAGCGAGTCTCGCCATCGCCCAGGTGGCGGGTCCAGTTGCTGAAGTCTTCCAGCGAGCTGAACGCGCGGGAGACGATGCCGTTGAACGGCTGCTCGGGGGCGAAGGCTTCGACGCGGTTGTGGACCACTTCCAGGTTGGCGAGTTTCAGCTCCAGCTTCACGTGGGTGAGGAAGCGGGTCTTCTTGCCGTTGGAGTCGAGCAGGGTGAAGCGCCGTTCGGGGAACAGGATGGCCAGTGGAATACCGGGCATGCCGCCGCCGCTGCCGACGTCCAGCCAGTTATCCCCAAGCGCTGCCACGAAAGGCACGACGCTCAGGCTGTCCAGCAGGTGACGCGACACCATCTCGTCAGGATCGCGTACCGCGGTGAGGTTGTAGGCCTTGTTCCACTTGATCAGCAGAGCCAGGTAGGCCAGCAGGCGTTCCTGCTTTTCCGGGGTGAGTTCGACAGCGAGCTGCTGCGCGCCACGGGACAGTTCGTCAGCGTGGCGCAGGGTGACCAGGGACATCAGGCGCTTTGCTCCAGCTGACGGCCAGCGCCGCGCTTCTTCAGATGGATCAGCAGCAGGGAAATGGCTGCCGGTGTCACGCCCGGGATGCGGGAGGCTTGGCCCAGGGTTTCCGGACGGGAATTGCCGAGCTTGTGCTGGATCTCCTTGGACAGGCCGGAGATGGTGGCGTAGTCCAGGTCCTCGGGCAAACGGATGTCTTCGCTGGCACGCAGCCGGGCGATCTCGTCCTGCTGGCGGTCGATGTAACCGGCGTACTTGGTCTTGATCTCCACCTGTTCGGCCACCTGCGGATCTTCCGCGCCGCCACCGGTCACTTCCACCAGGCCGGCGTAGTCGATTTCCGGACGGCTCAGCAGGTTGAGCAGGTTGTACTCATGGGCAAGCGGCGTACCGAAACGCTCGGCAATGGCATCGCCTTCCGGCGTGCCCGGACGGACCCAGGTGCTCTTCAGGCGCTGCTCTTCGCGGACGATACCTTCGCGCTTGGCTTCGAAAGCGGCCCAGCGCGTGTCATCCACCAGGCCCAGTTCGCGGCCCTTCTCGGTGAGGCGCAGGTCCGCGTTGTCCTCGCGCAGGATCAGGCGGTATTCCGCGCGGGACGTGAACATGCGGTAGGGCTCCTGGGTGCCCAGGGTGATCAGGTCGTCCACCAGCACGCCGATGTACGCCTCGTCGCGGCGCGGGCACCAGGCTTCGCGGCCTTGGGCGCGCAGAGCGGCGTTGGCACCGGCGAGCAGGCCTTGGGCACCGGCTTCTTCGTAGCCGGTGGTGCCGTTGATCTGGCCGGCGAAGAACAGACCGCCGATCACCTTGGTCTCCAGGCTGTACTTCAGGTCGCGCGGGTCGAAGTAGTCGTACTCGATCGCATAGCCGGGACGCACGATGTGGGCGTTCTCCATGCCGCGAATGGAACGCACGATCTCCAGCTGCACGTCGAAAGGCAGCGAAGTGGAGATGCCGTTGGGGTACAGCTCATGGGTGGTCAGCCCTTCCGGCTCGAGGAAGACCTGGTGGCTGTCCTTGTCGGCGAAGCGATGGATCTTGTCCTCGATGGACGGGCAGTAGCGCGGACCAATGCCCTCGATCACGCCTGAGTACATGGGCGAGCGATCGAGATTGCTGGCGATGATCTCGTGGGTGCGGGCATTGGTGTGGGTGATCCAGCAGCTCACCTGGCGCGGATGCTGCTCCTTGGAACCCAGGAAGGACATCACCGGAATCGGGGTATCACCGGGCTGCTCGGTCATGACCGAGAAGTCCACGGAACGGCCATCGATGCGCGGAGGGGTGCCGGTCTTCAGACGGCCAACACGCAGGGGCAGTTCCCGCAAGCGCTGAGCCAGCGCGATGGATGGCGGATCGCCGGCGCGACCGCCGGAGTAGTTCTGCAGACCGATGTGGATAAGTCCGCCAAGGAAGGTACCGGTGGTGAGCACCACGGACTCTGCCTGGAAACGCAGACCCATTTGCGTCACGACGCCCTTCACCTGGTCGTTCTCGACGATCAGGTCATCGCACGCTTGCTGGAATATCCACAGGTTCGGCTGGTTCTCGAGGATCTCGCGGATCGCGGCCTTATAGAGAACACGGTCTGCCTGGGCACGGGTGGCACGTACGGCTGGACCCTTGCGGCTATTGAGGACACGGAACTGGATGCCGCCGAGGTCGGTTGCGGTCGCCATGGCGCCGCCAAGTGCGTCGATCTCTTTGACCAGGTGGCTCTTGCCAATACCGCCGATGGCTGGGTTGCAGCTCATCTGGCCCAGGGTTTCCACATTGTGAGTCAGCAGCAAGGTCTTCACGCCCATGCGTGCAGCTGCCAGCGCAGCCTCGGTGCCGGCATGGCCGCCGCCGATCACGATCACGTCAAAACGGGAAGGGAAGTCCACCACGCACCTCGTGCCTGTCCAGGCATGGGAAATAGAGAAAGCCGCACAGTATAGGGGATTTCTTTCTGAGGCATGAAGCCGTCTGGCCAAAAAGTAGCCAACCTCTCGTACATGGCTTTTCTCAGGGAGTTATCCAGATGGGGAAAAGTCCCTGTGGGTAAAAGAAAATAAGAGAGAAGAATTTTTAAAAAAGCCTGTTTTTATGTTTATACCTTGGGGGGCAGGGTTTCTGTGGATAACTAGATTGGAGCCACCTATCACGCGTCTTTCAGGGAATGATAACCCTGTGGCGATCCTGCCTGTAGCTACTGGGTAAGCCGTCAGAAAGCTGTGCATCCAATAGGCAGTTATGCACAGCCGATTTATCCCTCGGGTTTTCACCAGGCTTATGGACGGGGTTACAGGCAACTTATCAACAGGGTTCAGGCGGGCGCTTTTCCGGGCGAGCAGGCAGCAACGGACCGCCTGGCAAGCAGGCAGTCGCAGTCGCTGTGGATAAGGAGAGGGGGCGGCTTATTTGCCGATGCAGAAGCTGGAGAAGATGCGGCCGAGCAGGTCGTCGGAGCTGAAGGCGCCAGTGATTTCGCCGAGGGCCTGCTGGGCTTGGCGGAGGTCTTCGGCGAGCAACTCACCAGCGCCGGCGAGGGTGAGTTGGGAGCGGCCGTGATCGAGGAAGGCACCCGCCTGGCGCAGGGCCTCAAGGTGCCGGCGGCGCGCGCTGAAGCTGCTTTCTGCGGTCTGTTCGTAGCCCATGCAGGCCTTCAGGTGCTCACGCAGCAGTTCCAGGCCCTCACCGGAGCGGGCGGAGAGGCTGAGGGTGACGTGGCCGTCTTCACTGACTTCCAGGCCCACTGACTCGCCGCTGAGGTCGGCCTTGTTGCGAATCAGGGTAACTTTCGCCGGGTCGGGGCGCCGGTCGAGGAATTCCGGCCACAGCGCAAAAGGATCCACAGCCTCAGGAGCAGTGGCATCCACGACCAGGAGCACACGATCGGCTTCGCTGATGGCCTTGAGGGCGCGTTCCACGCCGATCTTTTCCACATGGTCATCGGTATCCCGCAGGCCGGCGGTATCCACAACGTGGAGCGGCATGCCGTCGATGTGGATATGTTCCCGGAGTACATCACGGGTGGTGCCGGCGATGTCGGTAACGATGGCGGCCTCGCGCCCCGCCAGGGCGTTCAGCAGGCTGGACTTGCCGGCATTCGGACGGCCGGCGATCACCACGGTCATGCCATCGCGCAGCAGGGCGCCCTGGCCGGCCTCACGGATCACTGTGGATAAGTTCTCCCGCACGCCGTCCAACATCCCCAGCACGTGGCCATCGGCGAGGAAATCGATCTCCTCTTCAGGGAAGTCGATGGCGGCTTCGACGTAGATGCGCAGCTGGATCAGCTTCTCGGTCAGGGCATGGACACGCTTGGAAAACTCGCCCTGAAGGGAGCGTAGGGCGTTGCGGGCGGCTTGTTCAGAGCTGGCTTCGATCAGGTCGGCGATGGCTTCGGCCTGTGCCAGGTCCAGCTTGTCATTGAGGAAGGCACGTTCGCTGAATTCACCGGGACGGGCTTGGCGTGCTCCCAGTTCCATGCAGCGACGCAGCAGCAGGTCGAGGACCACCGGGCCACCATGACCCTGCAGTTCGAATACGTCTTCACCGGTGAAGGAGTTGGGACCCGGAAAATAGAGGGCTATGCCTTGGTCCAGGGTCTGCCCGGTGCCATCGAGGAAGGGGCCGTAGTGGGCGAAGCGCGGTTTCGGCGTACGACCGCTGATGGCCTCGGCAATCTTCGCGGCGCGCGGCCCGGATACGCGGACAATGCCCACCCCGCCACGGCCCTGGGCGGTGGCAACGGCGGCGATGGTGTCACGGACAGGATTCATCGGTGGATACCTTCGGGTCTGCGAATGGCGGATAGCAAGACGCCCCCAGAGGGGGCGTCTTGTTCAAGCGGTCTGGCGTCGCTGTCAGGCTGCTGCCTTCTTGCTGGCCGCCTCGATCTGCCGGGTAATGTACCACTGCTGGGCAATGGACAGGACGTTGTTGACCACCCAGTACAGGACCAGACCGGCCGGGAACCACAGGAAGAAGAAGGTGAAGATGATCGGCATCAGCTTCAGCACCTTGGCCTGCATGGGGTCCGGCGGGGTCGGGTTCAGCATCTGCTGGATGAACATGGTGGCGCCCATGATGATCGGCAGGATGAAGAAGGGGTCCTTGATCGACAGGTCGGTGATCCAGAACATCCACGGGGCCTGGCGCATATCCACGCTTTCCAGCAGTACCCAGTAGAGGGCCAGGAAGACCGGCATCTGCACCAGGATCGGCAGGCAGCCGCCCAGCGGGTTGATCTTTTCCTTCTTGTACAGCTCCATCATCGCCTGGGACATTTTCTGGCGATCGTCACCATGCTGCTCTTTCAGTGCCTGCAGCTTCGGCGACACGGCGCGCATGCGGGCCATGGACTTGTAGCTGGCGGCGGAGAGCGGGAAGAAAGCACCTTTGATCAGGATGGTCAGGACGATGATCGACCAGCCCCAGTTGCCCAGCAGGCTGTGGATATGTTGCAGCAGCCAGAAAATTGGCTGAGCGATGAACCACAGGAAGCCGTAGTCGACGGTCAGTTCCAGACCCGGGGAGAGTTCCTTCAGGTGGTTCTGGATCTTCGGACCGGCGTAGAGGGTGGCGGAGGTCTCTGCCGAGGCGCCGGCCGGAACGTTCAGTGCGGGGCCGACGAAACCGACGATGTAGTTGCCGCGAGAGTCCTTGCGAGTCTGGATAGCGTTGTTCTGGTCCTTCGGTGCGACCCAGGCAGTCACGAAGTAGTGCTGCAGCCAGGCAACCCAGCCGCCCTGAACGGTTTCCTTGAAGGGTTGCTTGTCCATGTCCTTCATGGACACCTTCTTGTACGGCTCGTCCGGAGTCCAGACCGCGGCACCCAGGTAGGTGGACACGCCGGTGGCGGTGGTGGAGGACGGGTCGGCGCTGGCGTCACGCTTCAGTTGTGCGTACATGCTGCCGGTCCAGGGCTGGGCGCTCTGGTTCTCGACCTTGTACGACACCTGCAGCTCGTATTTGCCACGGGTCAGCGTGAAGCGCTTGGTGTAGTTGACGCCGGCTTCGCTGAAGGTCAGGTCGACGACCAGTTGTTCCTGGCCGTCCGCCAATTTGTAGCTGCGCTGTGCAGCGCTGTAGGCCGGGCGACCATTTGCGCGGGCATCCGGGCCATTGGCGCCGACCAGACCGCTCTGTGCCTGGTAGATACGCTCGCCGCCGTTGTCGAACAACTGGAACGGAACGTCCGGTCGATCCTGACGACGCGGGTACTTCGGGAGGGTCAGCTGGACGATATCGCCACCGTTCGGGTCGATGGCCAGGCTGAGGACATCGGTTTCAACGCGGATCAGGTCGGTGCTGGGAGCGGCGGCCTGCTGGGTGGGTGCCGCCTCGGTGCGTTCTGCATTGGCGGTCGGCACGTCGTCGCTGGACTTGGCGGTTGCGGTGTTGTCCGGCAGGGTCGCTTGCGCGCTGCTGGCGCTGGTGCCTGCGGTCGGCAGGGCGGCTTGGCCGTAGTCCTGGTTCCACTGGAGAACCATCAGGTAGGACACGATTGCCAGGGCGACGATCAGGATCGAGCGTTGAATATCCATGATTACTCGGCCATCGAAGAGTTTTGGGAAGTGTTGGCGGGTGGCACCGGGTCATAGCCGCCCGGATTCCACGGATGACAGCGGCCCAGCCGACGCAGGGTCAGCCAGCCGCCTCGCAGGACGCCATGCTGTTCGATGGCTTCCTGCGCATAGCAAGAACAACTGGGATAGAAACGACAGTGACTGGCCATCAGAGGGCTGATGGCGTAGCGGTAGAACTGGATCGGAGCGAGGGCCAGTTTACGCATGGGGACTGTCAGACACCCCTGATTCGGTTGGGGGCTCAGGGCGAGAACGACTGCGCGCCAGGCGCTTCCAGAGTTTGCCGAACTGATGCCTCAGCTCAGGATTCTCCAGGTCGCCGATCCCCTTTCGCGCCACGATCACGATGTCCCAACCTGCCAGCAACTCGAGGTTGTGGCGGAAGGATTCACGAATTTGGCGTTTGAGGCGGTTGCGTTCTACGGAGAGCTTGACGCTCTTCTTGCCGATCACCAGACCCAGGCGGGGATGATCGAGGCCGTTGTCACGCGCGAGGAGCAGGACGTGCTTGCCGGGAACCTTCCCGGTCGGTGAGTCGAAGACTGCTTTGAATTGTCGGGGAACCAGCAGACGCTTTTCCCGACCGAAGCCCTGACTCACCACCCGTTCCGGATAAATCAGACGGTCAGGCGCTTGCGGCCCTTGGCGCGACGACGCGACAGGACTTGACGGCCGTTCTTGGTGGCCATACGGGCACGGAAACCGTGGGTGCGAGCGCGCTTGATGGTGCTGGGTTGGAAAGTGCGTTTCATGATGCTTTACCTGGTGGTCACTACGGGCCGGAAGTGGCCCCCGTTTAAAGAGACCGGCAATTCTAGTGAAACGGGGCGGGCAGGTCAATTTCCAACCAGCACCACTGGGTAAAAGAATATAGAAGGAAAGGAAATTCAGAAAAGCTTGGTGATGTTTATTGAAACTGGTGACGGCGTCTGCCTGTGGAAAACTACCCGAAGTCGCGATTCTGCCTGTCGGTCAGCAGGCTAACAACCTTGTCGACAAGACGTGTCCTGCCTGTGGGATGCCTGGGCGGAAGCTGGGGGTGAAAGACCTATTTATCCACAGGCAGGATATGCCCGCGGTTTTCCCCAGGGAAAAAAGGGGGGTTACGGATAGGTTATCCACAAGATTCATGCCAATCACAGGGTGTGTCGGGGCGGTGAATAACATCTTGATTTTATTCAACCATTCACCCTTTTTCGTGTGGATAACTCTTTCTGCGGCGGCTACAATGACGGCTGTTTTTTGCGTCCGGCACCTTTCCGACTTGGGGGATATCCGTGTCAGTGGAACTTTGGCAGCAGTGCGTGGAACTCCTGCGCGATGAGCTGCCTGCCCAGCAATTCAACACCTGGATCCGCCCATTGCAGGTTGAAGCCGATGGAGACGAGCTGCGCGTTTACGCGCCGAACAGGTTCGTCCTCGATTGGGTCAATGAGAAGTACATGGGGCGGCTTCTTGAGTTGCTCGGCGAACGCGGCAATGGCCTGGCGCCTGCCCTTTCCTTATTAATAGGCAGCAAGCGCAGCCCGGCTCCCCGGAAGGCACCGCCGCCTCCTCCGCCGGTCATGGCACCACCGCCGCCTCCTGCTCCCGCACCTTCGCAGGTACGTATCGAGACCGTGGAAGAAAACCGCGACAACCTCGATCCGCTTGCATCCGTGGTGCAAGCGCCGGCAGTTCGTACCGAGCGTTCCGTGCAGGTGGAAGGTGCGCTGAAGCACACCAGCTACCTGAACCGTACGTTCACGTTCGAGAATTTCGTCGAGGGCAAGTCGAACCAGCTGGCCCGTGCTGCGGCCTGGCAGGTAGCGGATAACCCGAAGCACGGTTACAACCCGCTCTTCCTTTATGGCGGTGTTGGCCTCGGCAAGACGCACCTGATGCACGCTGTGGGTAACCACCTGCTGAAGAAGAACCCGAATGCCAAGGTGGTCTACCTCCACTCCGAGCGTTTCGTGGCGGACATGGTCAAGGCGTTGCAGCTGAATGCTATCAACGAGTTCAAGCGCTTCTACCGCTCGGTGGATGCGCTGCTGATCGACGATATCCAGTTCTTCGCCCGCAAGGAGCGTTCCCAGGAGGAGTTTTTCCACACCTTCAACGCCCTTCTGGAAGGTGGCCAGCAGGTGATTCTCACCAGCGACCGCTATCCGAAGGAAATCGAGGGGCTGGAGGAACGTCTGAAGTCCCGCTTCGGCTGGGGCCTGACGGTTGCCGTCGAGCCGCCTGAGCTGGAAACCCGCGTGGCGATCCTGATGAAGAAGGCCGAACAGGCCAAGGTGGAACTGCCCCACGACGCCGCCTTCTTCATTGCCCAGCGAATCCGCTCCAACGTGCGTGAACTGGAAGGCGCGCTGAAGCGCGTGATCGCCCACGCCCACTTCATGGGCCGGGACATCACCATCGAACTGATCCGTGAGTCGCTCAAGGACCTTCTGGCCCTGCAGGACAAGCTGGTCAGCATCGACAACATCCAGCGCACCGTAGTCGAGTACTACAAGATCAAGATGTCCGACATGCTCTCCAAGCGCCGTTCGCGCTCGGTGGCGAGGCCGCGGCAGGTCGCCATGGCACTGTCCAAGGAACTGACCAACCACAGCCTGCCGGAAATTGGTGATGCCTTCGGTGGAAGAGACCACACCACCGTGCTTCACGCCTGTCGTAAGATTGCGCAATTAAGGGAATCCGACGCGGATATTCGCGAGGATTACAAGAATCTGCTGCGTACACTGACCACCTGACCGCAGCCCAAGAGGCAAGGGACTAGACCATGCATTTCACAATTCAACGCGAAGCCCTGTTGAAACCCCTGCAACTGGTCGCCGGCGTCGTCGAGCGCCGCCAGACCTTGCCGGTCCTCTCCAACGTGCTACTGGTGGTTGAAGGCCAGCAGTTGTCGTTGACCGGCACTGACCTCGAGGTCGAGCTGGTTGGGCGTGTCGCCCTGGAAGAGCCGGCTGAACCGGGTGAGATCACCGTACCCGCGCGCAAGCTGATGGACATCTGCAAGAGCCTGCCCAGCGATGCCCTGATCGATATCCGTGTCGATGAGCAGAAGCTGCTGATCAAGGCTGGCCGCAGCCGTTTCACCCTCTCCACCCTGCCGGCAAATGACTTCCCGACGGTGGAAGAAGGCCCGGGTTCGCTGAACTTCAGCCTGGTACAGAGCAAGCTTCGCCGCTTGATCGAGCGCACCAGCTTCGCGATGGCGCAGCAGGATGTCCGTTACTACCTTAACGGCATGCTCCTGGAAGTGAACGGCGGCATCCTGCGTGCGGTAGCCACTGATGGCCACCGCCTGGCGATGTGTGCCATGGAGGCTGGAATCGAAGGTGTCGATCGCCACCAGGTGATCGTGCCGCGCAAAGGCATTCTGGAACTCGCTCGCCTGCTTACCGAGCAGGATGGCGAGGTACGCATCGTCCTCGGTCAGCACCACATCCGTGCCACGACTGGCGAGTTCACCTTCACTTCCAAGCTGGTGGATGGCAAGTTCCCGGATTACGAGCGCGTCCTGCCCCGTGGCGGTGACAAGCTGGTGATCGGTGATCGCCAGGCGCTGCGTGAAGCCTTCAGCCGTACCGCGATCCTCTCCAACGAGAAGTACCGCGGCATCCGTCTGACCCTGGCATCCAGCCTGCTGAAGATCCAAGCGAACAACCCCGAGCAGGAAGAGGCCGAAGAAGAGGTCGCTGTTGATTACAACGGCGGTAACCTCGAGATCGGTTTCAATGTGAGCTACCTGCTGGATGTGCTGGGCGTCATGTCCACTGAGCAGGTTCGTTTGATCCTGTCCGATGCCAACAGCAGTGCTCTGGTCCAGGAAGCTGACAACGACGATTCTTCCTATGTCGTAATGCCGATGCGCCTGTAACGACTCAATGTCACTCAGCCGTATCTCGGTCACCGGCGTGCGTAACTTGCAGCCGGTGACCCTCTCCCCCTCCCCCCGCATCAACATCCTCTACGGCGCCAACGGCAGCGGAAAGACCAGTCTGCTGGAGGCAATCCATCTTCTCGGTCTCGCGCGATCCTTTCGCAGCAGTCGCTTGCAGCCGGTGATTCAGTACGAGCAACCCGCATGCACAGTATTCGGTCAGGTCAGTCTGCCGGAGGGGGGCCAGTGCAACTTGGGGATATCCAGGGATCGGCAGGGGGAGTTTCAGATTCGTATCGATGGGCAGAACGCGAAAAGTACCGCCCAGTTGGCCGAGGCTCTTCCGCTTCAGCTGATCAATCCTGACAGTTTCCGGCTGCTCGAAGGCGCGCCGAAAATTCGCCGGCAGTTTCTCGATTGGGGTGTGTTCCACGTGGAACCTCGCTTCCTGCCGGCCTGGCAAAGGCTGCAGAAGGCCCTGCGGCAGCGGAACTCGTGGCTCCGGCATGGTACACTGGACGCCGCTTCGCAGGCGGCCTGGGACCGGGAGCTGTGCCTGGCCAGCGTCGAAATCGATGAGTATCGACGGGCTTATATCCAGGCATTGAAGCCGGTCTTTGAACGGACTCTTGCCGACCTTGTGGAACTCGACAGTCTCACCCTGAGTTACTACCGCGGCTGGGACAAGGATCGGGAGCTGTCCGAAGTGCTGGCCACTTCCCTCCTCCGCGACCAACAGATCGGGCACACCCAGGCGGGACCCCAACGAGCCGACCTGCGATTGCGCTCAGGTGCACATAACGCTGCAGACATACTGTCGCGTGGTCAGCAGAAGCTGGTGGTTTGCGCACTGCGAATCGCCCAAGGCCATCTGGTGAATCAAGCGAAGCGCGGCCAGTGCATCTACCTAGTTGACGACTTACCGTCAGAGTTGGACGAACAGCATCGACAGGCTCTTTGTCGATTGCTGGAAGATTTGGATTGCCAGGTGTTCATCACCTGCGTTGACCATGAATTTCTGAGGGACGGCTGGCGCACGGATACGCCGGTCGCCATGTTCCACGTGGAACATGGCTGTATCAGCCCTACGAACATCGGGAGTGAAGCATGAGCGAAACCAACACGTACGACTCTTCCAGCATTAAGGTGCTGAAGGGATTGGATGCCGTACGCAAACGCCCCGGTATGTACATCGGCGACACCGATGATGGGACAGGTCTGCACCACATGGTGTTCGAGGTCGTCGACAACTCGATCGACGAAGCACTCGCCGGCTTCTGCTCGGAAATCAGCATCACCATCCACACCGACGAATCCATCACCGTTCGCGACAACGGCCGTGGCATTCCGGTGGATATCCATAAAGAAGAAGGGGTTTCTGCCGCCGAGGTCATCATGACCGTGCTGCACGCCGGCGGTAAGTTCGACGACAACACCTACAAGGTTTCCGGCGGTCTGCACGGTGTAGGTGTGTCCGTTGTGAACGCCCTTTCCGAAGAACTGCGCCTGACCATCCGCCGTGCCGGTCAGGTCTGGGAGCAAATCTACCACCACGGTGTTCCGCAGTTCGCGCTGCGACCCGTGGGTGAAACCGAGGGTACCGGCACCGAGGTGCACTTCAAGGCTTCGGCCCAGACCTTCAGCAACATCCATTTCAGCTGGGACATCCTGGCCAAGCGCCTGCGCGAACTGTCCTTCCTGAACTCCGGTGTGGGTATCGTGCTGCGCGACGAGCGCAGCGGGAAGGAGGAGTTGTTCAAGTACGAGGGTGGCCTCAAGGCGTTCGTCGAGTACCTGAACACCAACAAGACCATCGTCAACGAAGTGTTCCACTTCAACATCCAGCGCGAGGAAGACGGTGTGGGCGTGGAAGTCGCCCTGCAGTGGAACGACAGCTTCAACGAAAACATCCTCTGCTTCACCAACAACATTCCCCAGCGCGACGGCGGCACCCACCTGGCGGGATTCCGTTCCGCCCTCACCCGTCACCTGAACAACTACATCGAACAGGAAGGCTTGGCGAAGAAGTTCAAGATTGCCACCACCGGCGATGACGCGCGCGAAGGCCTGACCGCCATCATCTCGGTGAAGGTGCCGGATCCGAAGTTCAGCTCCCAGACCAAGGACAAGCTCGTGTCCTCCGAGGTGAAGACCGCGGTGGAACAGGAGATGGGTAAGTACTTCGCCGACTTCCTGCTTGAGAATCCCAACGAGGCCAAGGCCGTCGTTGGCAAGATGATCGATGCGGCGCGTGCCCGTGAAGCCGCACGCAAGGCGCGTGAGATGACTCGCCGCAAGGGCGCGCTGGATATCGCCGGCCTGCCGGGCAAACTGGCGGACTGCCAGGAGAAGGACCCTGCCCTCTCCGAACTGTACATCGTGGAGGGTGACTCCGCGGGTGGCTCGGCCAAGCAAGGCCGCAACCGCAAGACCCAGGCCATCCTGCCCCTCAAGGGCAAGATCCTCAACGTCGAGAAAGCCCGTTTCGACAAGATGCTGTCCTCCCAGGAAGTCGGCACCCTGATTACCGCACTGGGCTGCGGTATCGGCCGCGAGGAGTACAACATCGACAAACTGCGGTACCACAACATCATCATCATGACCGACGCCGACGTCGACGGTTCGCACATCCGCACCCTGCTGCTGACCTTCTTCTTCCGTCAGATGCCGGAGCTGATCGAACGCGGCTACGTCTATATCGCCCAACCGCCGCTCTACAAGGTGAAGAAGGGCAAGCAGGAGCAGTACATCAAGGACGACGAGGCCATGGACGAATACATGACCCAGTCGGCCCTGGAAGAAGCCAGCCTGCACGTGAACGAGAACGCCCCGGGGCTCTCCGGCGAGGCACTGGAGCGCCTGGTCAACGACTACCGTGGCGTGATGCGAACCCTCAAGCGTCTGTCTCGCCTGTACCCCCAGGACCTGACCGAGCACATGATCTATCTGCCCCGCGTCAGCGTGGAGCAGCTGTCCGATCAGCCAGTGATGCAGGCCTGGCTGGAAGGCTTCCAGGCCCGCCTGAAGGCAGCCGAGAAGTCCGGCCTGACCTACACCGCCAACCTGCGCGAAGATCGCGAGCGTCACCTGTGGCTGCCGGAAGTGGAGCAGACTGCTCACGGCCTCTCCCACTACATCACCTTCAACCGCGATTTCTTCTCCAGCAACGACTACCGTCAGGTGACCGAGCTGGGTGCCCAGCTCAGCAACCTGCTGGAAGAAGGTGCCTACATCCAGCGTGGAGAGCGCAAGAAGCCGGTAGCCAGCTTCAAGGAAGGACTGACCTGGCTGATGACCGAAAGCACCAAGCGTCACACCATTCAGCGATACAAAGGTCTGGGCGAGATGAACCCGGAGCAGCTGTGGGAAACCACCATGGACCCGAACGTCCGCCGCATGCTCAAGGTCACCATTGAGGACGCCATCGCGGCGGACCAGATCTTCAACACCCTGATGGGAGACGCCGTGGAGCCACGACGCGACTTCATCGAGAGCAACGCCCTGGCAGTGTCCAACCTCGACGTGTAACCCTTCTGGTGCGCCGCACCAGGAATCACACTGAGGAACAAGCAGAACCCCCGGCCAATAGGTCGGGGGTTTTGTTTTGACGAATGGAAAGTGTCTCGAAAGGTGCAGTGTCCGAGATGCCAGACCCAGGAAGCTGTGGCGTGGCGGCCGTCGATGGGGCGCTGGCAGAATGCATCGTTCAGTTCACCACCGTACTGGAGAGCCAGTTGGGTTATGCGCATCATCCTGAGCAGAAAGGGCTTCGATTCGTCCGCAGGCGGCTGTCCCAGTCCAATCCTGCCGGACGGGCGCCTCTGCTCGCTGCCCATACCCGACGACCGATCGCCAATCACCTATTCCAGCGTTGATTTCGACGGAGTGAATCTTGGCGAATTGCTGGCGTTGCTGACCGGCGATGGCGCCTGGCATGGAAGCGGGGCTCACCTGGATCCTGATTTGCGCGCTGACGCCCTTCCCCGCTCGCCTGGCTGGAAGCCCCTGCTGGGGCAAAGTGGCAGCGCCCAAGGGCATCTGCGCAATGAATCGGTGACGGTGGGTGACCTGTTCCTTTTCTTCGGATCCTTTCGCCCGATCCAGCAGGCAGCAGATGGTTGGCGTTTCATCCCGGACCAGATGCCCCGGCATGTGATCTGGGGATGGCTGCAGGTCGGTGAAATCCTCAAGGTCGATGAGCTGCCGTCAGACGCTGTTGCGTGGGCGCGATACCACCCGCACTTCGCGTATGGGGAGGACCCCAGCAACACCTTGTACCTAGCCACGGAAAGGTTGAATCTGGATCAGCTGGCGCGGGAATTTCCCGGGGCGGGTACCTTTCGCAGTGTGGATGAGCGCCTGGTACTCACGGCGCCTGAGTCGAGGCTGCAGACCCGCTGGAAACTCCCGGCGTTTTTTGCGCCTGGAGCAGGCCGGGAAGGATTGAGCTTCCACCGCAATCGAAGTCGCTGGACGATGGAGGGGAATCGCTGTTTGCTGAACAGTGCATTCAGAGGCCAGGAGTTTGTCCTGGACACGGCAGGCTGCGGCTTAGCGCTGGACTGGCTGATTGACCTGCTGGCCGCAGCGTGACCCCGCGCCGCACAGGAAGCTTTTCCTTTCCGGGCAAGGGGATACTCGCCGGAAACATGGGGTAACACCGCGGTCGCAAAGATGTTGACGGAGTGTTACCCCCGACCCGGCCCGAGAGAACCCGGACGAGTCGTATGGGAACATTTCTGGGCACGTCGAGGACTATCCTGAGAGCGTGAATGGCTTAACACATTGATTTATATGTGTTTTTTATTTTATGGCACGACTCATGCTCTATATATGGCACAACAACAATAAAAAGCTTCAAAAAGAACGTTTTTCGACTCTGACAAAACAAAAACAACAGCCGCAGAGAAGAAGCAAACCGATTTTTTTGGACAGGGTGTGCCGTTCCGCACCCGGTAACCAGAGCAACAGAACAATAAAACTACCTTGAGGTAGCGGCGCTCCGGTTGGTTCAGAAATGACGATGGCATGATCAGCGTCCAAAAAAATCCGTTTGCCCTAGGTCCATGTTGGGACCAGCCATTTCTGGCTCGCTATGAGCCAGTAGCGAAGAACAACAACGAACACTCGATAAGAACAACAACAAAAAAAATGAAGAAACATTTGAGGGGAGCTTCGGCTCCCCTCAGTGTTTTCCGGCTTCCGTAAAACTCCCCCTCCCCAAGCTTCCCCCCATTGCCCACAGCAGCGCGCATTCCCGTGTTTTACCGACAGGGTAGGGCGTCGCCATGTCGAGCGGTGGAGCGTAGGCTGGAGGCGCTTGCAGGGGCCCTGGAGCCCGTTTGAGGTGTAGCAGGATGGATGAGAACAAAGACGACGCGTCGATCACTGATGAAGAGATCAGCGCCTATATGATGCGGCAGCTGAGATCGGGACGGGTCAAGCCGGGTGTGCTCGTGGTACTGACCGAGAAGAACTTTCCTGGGGTGGCGCGTGAGCGCATCATCCGCTGCTTTAACGCCCTGGATTCCGGCTACCTGAAAGGCTGACGCAGGACAGCCGCGAGAAAGCGTTATGCACTTTCTCGCTAAGCTTTATTTTGAATGGGAAAGCCTTGAAATTCAGGGCTTTGAGAGGCGATTTTGGCGATTCGCCAAAATTTTGTTCACAGCTTATCCACAGATCAGGCCGGGTTCTCGACCGCCGCTGCGGTTTGCGGGCCTTCGAGCTCCCGCTGAGCGGCTTCCACCCAGGCGTAGGCGCGGTCATTCAGCTCCGCAATGGCCCTTGGGCCCTCCCCTTCTGCGTACATCGCCGGGCCGATTACCACCTGAATGGTGCCCGGGCGCTTCGCCCAGCCTTCCTTGGGCCAGAAATGGCCCGCATCGTGGGCCACTGGCAGGACCGGCAGTCCGGCGTTGACCGCCAGGGCCGCGCCGCCCCGGGAGAACTTGCCCATCTGTCCGGCCGGCACGCGGGTACCTTCGGGGAAGATGAGTACCCAGGCGCCTTGCTTGAGGCGTTCATCGCCCTGCGCGGCCAGTTGCTTGAGGGCTGCCTTGGGGTTGCTGCGGTCGATGGCGATGGGCTTCATCAGCGCCATGGCCCAGCCGAAGAACGGCACCCGCAGCAGTTCGCGCTTGACCACCTGGCTCAGCGGCTCGAAGGCGCCGGAGAGGTAGAAGGTCTCCCAGGTGCTCTGGTGTTTGGCGAGGATCACGCAGGGCCGTTCCGGCACGTTTTCCAGACCTTTCACCTCATAGCGGATGCCCACCACCACTTCGGCCAGCCACACGGCGAAACGGCACCAGCGGCGCACCACGAAGCGGTAACGCATGTGGAACGGCATGAAAGGCGCGAAAAAGAGGCTCAGCGTGCCCCAGATAAAGGCGCTCAACGACAGCAGCACGTAAAAGATGAACGTTCTGATGGCCTGCACTGTCGTCATGGGAGTTGTTGACCTTATTGGAGGAGATGCGCGGCAACCGCCGCCAGATCGTCGAATACCAGGGTTCCCGCTGGCAAGGGCTTGGCCAGGGTCCGTTCGCCTTTACCGGTCTTCACCAGAACGGGCTGACAATCGACGGCCCGCGCGGCTTCCAGGTCACCGCTGCTGTCGCCGACGAACCAGACTCCAGCAAGGTCCACGCCATAGTGATCGGCAATGCGCTTGAGCATGCCGGGGCGAGGTTTGCGGCAATCACAGCCATCGTCCGGGCCGTGGGGGCAGTACTGGATCACGCCCAGTTCACCGCCCTGCTCTGCCACCAGCTCGCGCAGGCGAGCATGCATGGATTCCAGGGTGGCGAGGTCGTAGTAACCGCGTGCAATACCCGACTGGTTGGTGGCCACCGCGACGGTCCAGCCGGCCTGGCTCAGGCGGGCGATGGCAGCGATGGCGCTGGGAATGGGGAGCCATTCCTCGAGGGATTTGATGTAGTCGTCGGAGTCCTGGTTGATGACGCCGTCGCGGTCGAGGATCAGTAGTTTCATTTACAACGCCTGGTGTGCGAGACCGGAGAGCCCGAAGCGTGCAGCTCCGGGCCTCCGGTTCGCGGTATCGCCTTAGCCCAGTACCGAGATGTCCGCTACGCCCAGGAACAGGCCGCGCAGCTTGGCCAGCAGCGCATAGCGGTTGTTCCGCACAGCGGCATCTTCAGCGTTGACCAGGACCGCTTCGAAGAAGCTGTCCACCGGCTCGCGCAGGCTGGCCAGACGTTCCAGGGTCTCGCGGTAGCTGCCAGCGGCGGCCAGCGCCTGCTCGGCGTCGGCCACGGCCTTGGCCAGGGCCTGCTCGGCGGCTTCCTGCAGCAGGGCGCTGTCGACGCTGTTCGGCACGGCGCCGTCGGCCTTGCTCAGCAGGTTCGACACGCGCTTGTTGGCGGCGGCCAGGGCAGCGGCTTCCGGCAGCTTGCGGAAGGCCTGTACGGCCTGTACGCGCTGGTCGAAGTCCAGGGCCGAGGACGGCTGCAGGGCACGGACCGAGAGGTACACGGCCACGTCCACGCCTTCGTCCTCGTAACGGGCGCGCAGACGGTCGAAGACGAACTCCAGCACCTGGTCGGCCAGGCCTTCGGCTTTCACCTTGGTGCCATAGAGGTCGATGGCGAAGCCAACGGCTGCGGCGAGGTCGAGGTTCAGCTGCTTTTCGATGAGAATGCGCAGCACGCCCAGGGCCTGGCGACGCAGGGCGAAGGGGTCCTTGCTGCCGGTGGGCAGCATGCCGATGCCGAAGATACCCACCAGGGTGTCCAGCTTGTCGGCCACGGCCAGGGCGGCGCCGGTGAGGGTCTGCGGCAGCTCGGCGCCGGCGCCACGGGGCATGTACTGCTCGTTCAGCGCCTGGGCGACGTCTTCCGGCTCGCCATCATTGACGGCGTAGTAGTAGCCGGCGATGCCCTGCATTTCCGGGAATTCGCCGACCATCTCGGTGGCCAGGTCGCACTTGGCGAGAATGCCGGCGCGCGCGGCGCGGGCCGGGTCGGCGCCGATCTGCTCGGCCACGAAACCGGCCAGGCGGGATACGCGCTCGGCCTTCTCGAACACAGTGCCGAGCTGAGCCTGGAAGACCACGTTCTTCAGGCGCTCGTTGAAGCTTTCCAGCTTCTGCTTCTTGTCCTGCTTGAAGAAGAACTCGGCGTCGGTGAGGCGCGGGCGCACCACCTTCTCGTTGCCGGAGATGATCTGCGCCGGGTCCTTGCTGACCACGTTGGCCACGGTGATGAAGCGCGGCAGCAGCTTGCCGTTGGCATCCAGCAGGCAGAAGTACTTCTGGTTGTCCTGCATGGTGGAAATCAGAGCTTCCTGGGGCACGGCGAGGAAGCGTTCCTCGAAGGAGCACACCAGCGGTACCGGCCACTCGACCAGGGCGGTCACTTCATCCAGCAGGTCGGCGGGCACTACGGCGGTGCCTTTCTGCTCGGCGGCCAGTTCGGCGACGCGCTTGCTGATGATCTCGCGACGCTCGGCGAAGTCGGCCAGCACGTGGGCGCTGCGCAGGTCTTCCAGGTAGGTCGACGGCTTGCCGATGCGGATGTTGTCCGGATTGTGGAAGCGGTGGCCACGGGACTCACGACCGGCTTTCTGGGCGAGGATCTCGCACTCGACCACGTCATCCCCGAACAGCATCACCAGCCATTGGGTCGGACGCACGAACTCGTCACGACGGGCGGCCCAGCGCATGCGCTTCGGAATCGGCAGCGCGGCCAGCGAAGCTTCGACGATGCCCGGCAGCAGGCTCACTGCCGGCTGGCCCGGGATGGTCTGGCTGAACTTCAGTTTCGGGCCGCTCTTGTCGATCTGTTCCAGGTCGACGCCGCACTTGCGGGCGAAGCCCAGGGCCGCCTGGGTCGGCTTGCCTTCGGCGTCGAAGGCGGCCTGGATCGGCGGGCCGTCGAGGTTGACGCTGCGGTCGGGCTGCTGGGTGGCCAACTGCTCCACCAGCACGGCCAGGCGGCGCGGTGCGGCGAATACCTGGGCCTTGGCGTAGCCCAGGCCGGCGCCTTTGAGGCCCTGCTCGATGCCGGCCAGGAAGGCGTCACCGAGGGATTTCAGGGCCTTGGGAGGCAGCTCTTCGGTGCCCAGCTCTACCAGAAAATCTTGTGCACTCATTCTTGAGCCTCCAGCTTGGCCAGTACTTCGTCACGCAGTTCGGGGGTGGCCATCGGGAAGCCGAGGCGGGCGCGGGCCTGCAGATAGCTCTGCGCCACGTTACGGGCGAGGGTGCGCACACGCAGGATGTAGCGCTGACGCTCGGTCACCGAGATGGCGCGGCGGGCGTCCAGCAGGTTGAAGGTGTGGGAGGCCTTGAGGACCATCTCGTAGGTCGGCAGCGGCAGCTGCAGTTCGATCAGGCGGTTGGCTTCGCTCTCGTAGAAGTCGAACAGCTCGAACAGCTTCTCGACGTTGGCGTGCTCGAAGTTGTAGGTCGACTGCTCCACTTCGTTCTGGTGGAACACGTCGCCGTAGGTGACCTTGCCGAAGGGGCCGTCGGCCCAGACCAGGTCGTACACCGAATCGACGCCCTGGATGTACATGGCCAGGCGCTCCAGGCCGTAGGTGATTTCGCCGGTAACCGGGTAGCACTCGATGCCGCCCACCTGCTGGAAATAGGTGAACTGGGTGACTTCCATGCCGTTCAGCCAGATTTCCCAGCCCAGGCCCCAGGCGCCGAGGGTCGGGGATTCCCAGTTGTCCTCGACGAAGCGGATGTCGTGCACCAGCGGGTCGATGCCGATGGCCTTCAGCGAACCCAGGTACAGCTCCTGGAAGTTTTCCGGATTGGGTTTCAGCACCACCTGGAACTGGTAGTAGTGCTGCAGGCGGTTCGGGTTCTCGCCGTAGCGACCGTCGGTCGGGCGGCGGGACGGCTGCACGTAGGCGGCGTTCCAGGTCTCCGGACCGATGGCGCGGAGGAAGGTGGCGGTGTGGAAAGTACCGGCGCCCACTTCCATGTCGTAGGGCTGGAGCACCACGCAGCCCTGCTCGGCCCAGTACTGCTGCAGGGCGAGGATCAGGTCTTGGAAGGTGCGCACGGCGGGCGTAGTCTGGCTCACGAATTTCACCTGTGCTGGGTCTTCAACTGAAAACGCGGGAGTATACCCGATCCGACCCGCCGCAACCGCATGGAAAGCCTTATGCCACGCTGCTTCTGGTGCAATGACGACCCCCTCTACATCGCCTACCACGACACCGAATGGGGCGTACCGCTGAAGGACTCGGCGGCGCTCTTCGAACTGCTCCTGTTGGAAGGCTTCCAGGCCGGCCTGTCGTGGATCACCGTGCTGAAGAAGCGCGAGCGTTACCGCGAAGTCCTGTTCGGCTTCGATGCGCGACGACTCGCGGCGATGAGTGATGAGGACATCGAGAAGCTGATGCAGGACCCGGGCATCATCCGCAACCTGCTCAAGCTCAAGGCTGCGCGCCAGAATGCCCAGGCCTGGCTGCGCCTGGAGGACCCGGTGGCGCTGCTCTGGTCCTTTGTCGGCGGCAAACCCAAGGTCAACCATTTCAGCGAGCGCGGCCAGGTGCCGGCCGTGACGCCCGAGGCCGAGGCGATGAGCAAGGCGCTCAAGAAAGCCGGCTTCACCTTTGTCGGTCCGACCATCTGCTACGCCTTCATGCAGGCCGCGGGCATGGTCATGGATCACACGGTGGACTGCGACCGTTACCGTGAACTGACCGCCTGAGGCAGCATCGTTCACGCTGCGAGAGTAGAATGCGCGCTTTTCGATCTACTGGAGATGCCTGTGGATAAGCTGAAAGGCGCGCTGGTCGTCGGTTTCCTGCGCCTCTTTGCCCTGCTCCCGTGGCGCGCCGTGCAAGCGGTAGGCGCGACCATCGGCTGGCTGATGTGGAAACTGCCCAACCGCTCCCGTGAGGTGACGCGGATCAACCTGTCCAAGTGCTTTCCCGAGCTGTCCCCGGCCGAACTGGATCAGCGCGTGGGCCAGAGCCTGAAGGATATTGGCAAGACCCTGACCGAAAGCGCATGCGCCTGGATCTGGCCGGCGGAAAAATCCATCGGCCTGGTGCGCGAAGTGGAAGGCCTGGACGTGCTGCACGAGGCCCTGGCCAGCGGCAAGGGCGTGGTGGGCATCACCAGCCACCTGGGCAACTGGGAGGTGCTCAACCACTTCTACTGCGCCCAGTGCAAACCCATTATTTTCTACCGTCCACCGAAGCTGAAGGCGGTGGACGAGCTGCTGCAGAAGCAGCGCGTGCAGCTGGGCAATCGCGTGGCGCCCTCCACCAAGGAAGGCATCCTCAGTGTCATCAAGGAAGTGCGCAAGGGTGGCGCCGTGGGTATTCCTGCTGATCCGGAACCGAGTCTCTCGGCCGGCGTGTTCGTGCCGTTCCTCGGTACCCAGGCGCTGACCAGCAAGTTCGTCCCCGGCATGCTCGCTGGCGGCAAGGCCCGTGGCGTCTTCCTCCATGCCCTGCGCCTGGCCGACGGCTCGGGCTTCAAGGTGATCCTGGAAGCCGCGCCGGAAGGCATGTACAGCGAGAACGTGGAAGAGGCGGTAGCCGCCATGAGCGCCGTGGTGGAGCGCTACGTGCGGGCTTACCCCACCCAGTACATGTGGAGCATGAAGCGCTTCAAGAAACGCCCCGAGGGCGAAAAGAAGTGGTACTGACGAAGGAGGCGCCGGAAGGCGCCTTTTTCATGGGCGAGTGATTCCCCTCAGTCGGAGGGTTGTGTCGAAACGCGATACCCCGTATTAACGACGGCTGCAAACCCGCTCAGGATGACGCGATCGAATGGTGAACCAGCGGCAATTTCCCCGAACTCCGATGAAATGCAGGATCAAGATCAGCCACCCGAGCTTCGGCGAGCTGATCGCGCAGACCCGCGATCTCTCCGACGGCGGTGTCTACGTCCGTCATCCGGACCTGGCCGCCCTGCCCGTCGGTAGCACGGTTCGTGGCCAGGTACAGGACCTGCCCTTCGAGGCGCCTGTCCTGGAAATGGAAGTGATGCGGGTGGATGTCGAAGGGGCCGGATTGCGATTCCTGGAGGCCTGATTGCCCGCGGGGCGAGTCCAGTCTCGATCGGGGTCTGACCAGGCGTGATGCTTGGCCGGGTCGGAACGGGCTACGCTGCGCTCAGCGCCAACTGGTGGGATCAGGCCGATGCGCCGCCTCGCTTGTCGAGGCGCTTGAGGAACACCGTCATTTCCTTCTCCGCCTGCTTGTCGCCATGAGCCTGAGCAGCAGCGAGGCCTTCGGTCCAGGCGTCGCGGGCGGCGTCATGCTCGCCTTCTGCCTCCAGGGCCTTGCCCAGTAGTTTCCAGGCAGCGGAGTACTTGGGATCGAAGGCCACGCAGCGGCGCAGGTGTTCCGCAGCCTTGGGGAAGTCGCCCTGATCCAGGTAACCCTTGCCCAGGCCGAAGCGCAGCAGCGCGTTGTCCACGCCCTTGGCCAGCATCTTTTCCAATGATTCGATCATGCGCCGCTCTCCTGTGTGCCGCCTGTCATTGTGCCAGCTAGAAGCGCCAGAAGGCCGGGCTGAGGAGGATCAGCAGGGAAAACACTTCCAGCCGGCCAAGCACCATGGCCAGGCTCAGCACCAGCTTGGCACCGTCGGGCAGGTTGGCATAGTGCAGGGCCGCCTCGCCCAGGGCGGGACCCAGGTTGTTCATGCAGGAGGCCAGCACCGAAAAGGCGGTCAGCTGGTCGAGGCCCAGGGCGAGCAGGATCAGCAGGAGCACCACGAAGGTCATCAGGTAGATGGAACAGAACCCCCAGACCGACTCCACCACCCGGTCCGGGATGTGCCGCCGGCCCAGCTTGACGCTGAACACGCCATTGGGGTGCAGAAGCCGCTGGAACTCGCGAATTCCCTGGCGATAGACCAGCAGGATGCGCATCACCTTCATGCCGCCGCCGGTGGAGCCGGCGCAGGCGCCGATGAAGGTGGTGTAGAGCAGCAGATAGGGCAGCAGCGTCGGCCAGCTGCTGAAGTCGGCCAAGCCGAAGCCCGTGGTGGTGGCGACGGACACCACCATGAAGGCGGCGTAGCGCAGCGACTGGGCGGGCGTTTCATAGTACTGGTGGAGGATCAGGGTCGCCGCGCAGATGATGAAGACTGCGCTCAGCAGCAGCAGGTAGCTGCGGCATTCGGCGTCACGCAGGTAGTGGCTCAGGCTGCGCCGGCGCCAGGCGAGGAAGTGCAGGCCGAAGTTGATCCCGGAAATGACCAGAAAGAACATGCAGATCAGCTCGATCAGCGGGCTGTCGAAGTAGCCGATGCTGGCGTCGTGGGTGGAGAAGCCGCCGATGGCGATGGTCGAGAAGCTGTGGCCGATGGCGTCGAACAGGCTCATGCCGGCGGCCCAGTAGGCCAGGGCACAGGCCAGGGTCAGCCCGCAGTAGAGCAGCCAGAGGGTCTTGGCGGTTTCGGCGATGCGCGGTGAGAGTTTCTGCTCCTTCAGTGGGCCGGGCATTTCCGCGCGGTACAGCTGCATGCCGCCGATGCCGAGCATCGGCATGATGGCCACCGCCAGCACGATGATGCCCATGCCGCCGAACCATTGCAGCTGCTGGCGGTAGTAGAGGACCGCGCGCGGCAGCTGGTCGAGTCCGGTAAGCACGGTGGCGCCAGTGGTGCTGATGCCGGAGACGGACTCGAACAGGGCATCCACTGGCGTCATGCTCGGGTTGTCGATGAGCAGGAAAGGGATGCTGCCGAAACTGCCGAGCACGATCCAGAACAGCGCGGTGATCAGGTAACCGTCGCGGATCTTCAGTTCCTCGCGGGCGCCGCGCACCGGCAGCCAGATCAGCAGGCCGACGGCCAGGGTGATGAGCAGGGCGAGGAGGAATCCCCGCCAGGCGCCCTCGGCGTAGTACAGGTCGATCAGCAGCGGCGGCAGCTGGGTGCAGCTGAACAGCATCAGCAGTACACCGAGGATGCGCAGGATCGCGGCGCGGCGGCTGGCACGGGAGGGCGCCGGCGCTGGCCTGAGGCGGGTCGGGTGGTGGGTACGGAGGCTGGACATGGCGCGGCTGGGTTCGGCGATGCGGAGGCGCCGAACCCTAACCCAGGGCCCAGGGGGTGGCTGTAGGCTGGGGCCGAAATGGCTTGGGAATTATCCGCAAGCCATGTCGGCCTCCTGGAGGCGCGGAACTCAGAAGAAGGTCAGGCCGACCTGGAACAGCCGCTCGACGTCGCGGATGTACTTCTTGTCCACAAGGAAGAGGATCACATGGTCGCCGGTTTCGATCACGGTGTCGTCGTGGGCGATCAGCACTTCTTCGTCGCGGATGATGGCGCCGATGGTGGTGCCCGGCGGCAGCGCGATGTCTTCGATCATCTTGCCCACCACCTTGCTCGACTTGGTGTCGCCATGGGCGATGGCTTCGATGGCCTCGGCCGCACCGCGGCGCAGCGAGTGCACGCTGACGATGTCGCCACGGCGCACGTGGGTCAGCAATGTGCCGATGGTGGCCAGCTGCGGGCTGATGGCGATGTCGATATCACCGCCCTGCACCAGGTCCACGTAGGCCGGGTTGTTGATGATGGTCATCACCTTGCGTGCGCCCAGGCGCTTGGCCAGCAGCGAGGACATGATGTTGGCCTCGTCGTCGTTGGTCAGGGCGAGAAAGATGTCCGCATCGTTGATGTTTTCCTCTACCAGCAGGTCGCGGTCGGAGGCACTGCCCTGAAGCACGATGGTGCTGTCCAGGACTTCCGAGAGCTGGCGGCAGCGTGCCGGGCTCATCTCGATGATCTTCACCTGATAGCGGCTCTCGATGGCCTCGGCCAGGCGCTCGCCGATATGGCCGCCACCGGCGATCACCACGCGCTTGTAGCTGTCTTCCAGGCGGCGCAGCTCGCTCATCACCGCACGGATGTGGGCCTTGGCGGCAATGAAGAAGACTTCGTCGTCGGCCTCGATCACCGTGTCGCCCTTCGGCAGGATCGGCCGGTTGCGGCGGAAGATGGCCGCCACGCGAGTGTCGACGTTGGGCATGTGCTCGCGGATCTGGCGCAGTTCCTGGCCCACCAGCGGCCCGCCGTAGTAGGCCTTGACCCCCACCAGCTGGGCCTTGCCCTCGGCGAAGTCGATGACCTGCAGGGCCCCGGGATACTCGATCAGGCGCTTGATGTAGTTGGTCACCACCTGTTCCGGGCTGATCAGCACGTCCACCGGAATGGCGTCGTTGTCGAACAGGCCGGCGCGGGTCAGGTAGGCCGCCTCGCGCACCCGGGCGATCTTGGTGGGGGTGTGGAACAGGGTGTAGGCCACCTGGCAGGCAACCATGTTCACTTCGTCGCTGTTGGTCACCGCCACCAGCATGTCGGCGTCGTCGGCGCCGGCCTGGCGCAGCACGGTGGGGAACGAACCGCGCCCCTGTACGGTGCGGATGTCGAGGCGGTCGCCGAGGTCGCGCAGGCGGTCGCCATCGGTGTCGACCACCGTGATGTCGTTGGCTTCGCCCGAAAGGTGTTCCGCCAGGGTGCCACCCACCTGGCCCGCACCGAGAATGATGATCTTCACTGCTAGCTCCCTTAGCCGCGCCCTGAAGCGGCGATCTTGATCAGCTTGGCATAGTAGAAACCGTCGTGGCCGTCCTCACGGGCCAGTAACTGGCGACCATGGGGCTGCTTGAGCCCGTAGGGGCCGGGGATGTCCAGCTCGCGGGCACCGGGGGTGCGGGCGAGGAAGGCGCCAATGTTGTCACTGTTCTCCGCCGGCAGGGTGGAGCACGTGGCGTAGACCAGCACGCCGCCGACTTCCAGGGTCTGCCAGAGGGCATCCAGCAGCTCCCCTTGCAACTGGGCCAGGGCCGGGATGTCGTCTGCCTGGCGGGTCAGCTTGATGTCCGGGTGGCGGCGGATGACGCCGGTGGCCGAGCAGGGCGCGTCCAGCAGGATGCGCTGGAACGGCTTGCCGTCCCACCAGCGGGCGGTGTCGCGGCCGTCGGCGGCGATCAGCCTGGCTTCGAGGCCGAGTCGTTCGAGGTTCTCGCGAACGCGCACCAGCCGGCTTTCTTCCAGGTCCACGCCGACCACTTCGCTCAGGCCGGTCTCGGCCTCCAGCAGGTGGCAGGTCTTGCCGCCGGGGGCGCAGCAGGCATCCAGCACGCGTTGGCCGGGGGCCAGCTCCAGCAGGTCGGCGGCCAGTTGGGCGGCTTCGTCCTGCACGCTGACGCGGCCTTCGGCGAAGCCGGGCAGGGTCTTCACATCGCGGGCTTCCAGCAGGCGCACGCCGTCGCGGCTGAAGGCGCAGGGCTCGGCGGCGATGCCGGCGCTTTGCAGTTCGGCCAGGTAGGCGTCGCGGCTGCCGTGGCGGCGATTGACCCGCAGGATCAGCGGCGGGTGGGCATTGTTCGCAGCGCAGACGGCTTCCCAGTGATCCGGCCAGGCGGCCTTGAGGGCCTTCTGCAGCCAGCGCGGATGAGCGGTGCGTGCTGCCGGGTCGCGCTCCAGTTCGGCGAAGATCGCCTCGCCTTGGCGCTGGGCATTGCGCAGCACGGCATTGAGCAACCCCTTGGCCCAGGGCTTTTTCAGTTTTTCCGCGCAGCCGACGGTTTCGCCAATGGCGGCATGGGCGGGAATCCGGGTGTAGAAAAGCTGGTAGAGGCCCACCAGCATCAGGGCCTCCACATCCTTGTCGGCAGCCTTGAAGGGCTTTTGCAGCAGGCGTTCGGCCAGGGCCGACAGGCGTGGCTGCCAGCGGGCGGCGCCGAATGCCAGGTCCTGGGCCAGGGCGCGATCGCGGGGTTCCACCTTGTCCAGCTGCGGCGGCAGGCTGCCACCGAGGGAAGCCTTGCCGTTGAGGACAGCGGCCAGGGCGCGGGCGGCGGCGAGACGCGGGTTCATGCGCCCAGCACCTTGCCCACGGCGAACTGCTCGCGACGGCTGTTGTAGAGGTCAGCGAAATTCAGCGGCTTGCCGCCCGGCAGCTGCAGGCGGGTGAGAAGCAGGGCGCCGTCGCCGCACGCGACGGTGAGGCCGTCCTTGCTCGCGGCGAGGATTTGGCCGGGCTGGCCTTTGCCGTCACCGAGGGCCGCGGCCAGCACCTTCAGCGGCTCACCGTCCAGCGTGCTGTGGCAGATCGGCCAGGGATTGAACGCGCGCACCAGGCGCTCCAGCTCAACGGCCGGACGGCTCCAGTCGAGGCGAGCCTCGTCCTTGTTCAGCTTGTGGGCGTAGTTGGCCAGGGCGTCGTCCTGTACTTCGCCGTTCAGGGTGCCGGCGGCCAGGCCTTCCAGGGCTTCCAGAACCGCCTTCGGGCCGAGTTGGGCGAGCCGGTCATGCAGGCTGCCGCCGGTGTCGGAGGCCGAGATCGGGGTCGTGACCTTGAGCAGCATGGGGCCGGTGTCCAGGCCCGCTTCCATCTGCATCACGGTGACGCCGCTTTCCGCGTCGCCGGCCTGCACCGCGCGCTGGATGGGTGCGGCGCCGCGCCAGCGCGGCAGCAACGAGGCATGGCTGTTGATGCAGCCAAGGCGCGGGGTGTCGAGCACCACCTGGGGCAGGATCAGGCCGTAGGCCACGACCACCATCAGGTCGGCATTCAGTGCCTTGAGCTCGGCCTGGGCGGCCGGGTCGCGCAGCGTGGGCGGCTGCAGCACCGGAATGCCGTGTTCCACGGCCAGTTGTTTGACCGGACTGGGCATCAGCTTCTGGCCACGGCCAGCCGGACGATCCGGCTGGGTGTAGACGGCGATGACCTGGTGGCGGGAGTCCAGCAGGGCTTTGAGGTGCTCGGCGGCGAACTCAGGGGTGCCGGCGAAGACGAGACGCAATGGCTCGGTCATGGGGTAGTCACCAAAAAGAAAAGGCTTGCCGGAGCAAGCCTTTGGGATCGGGGGTTCAAGCCTGGAGGCGGTGCTGTTTTTCCAGCTTCTTCTTGATGCGGTCGCGCTTGAGGGACGACAGGTAGTCGACGAAGAGCTTGCCGTTGAGGTGGTCGCACTCGTGCTGGATGCACACGGCGAGCAGGCCTTCGGCGATCAGTTCGAAGGGTTGGCCGTCACGGTCCAGTGCCTTGATCTTCACCTTTTGCGGGCGGTCGACGTTCTCGTAGAAGCCCGGTACCGAGAGGCAGCCTTCCTGGTACTGGTCCATCTGGTCGGTGAGGGACTCGAACTCAGGGTTGATGAAGACCCGCGGCTCGCTCTTGTCTTCCGACAGGTCCATCACCACGACGCGCTTGTGCACGTTCACCTGGGTGGCGGCGAGGCCGATACCCGGCGCGTCGTACATGGTTTCGAACATGTCGTCGATCAGCGTGCGGATGGAATCGTCCACAACGTCCACTGGTTTTGCGATGGTGCGCAACCGCGGATCGGGGAATTCGAGAATGTTCAGAATCGCCATATGCGTTTGTGATGCACTTGTGGAATAAGTTAAAAATCCGCTGCTAAGATGGTGAGCAGCATCGAAAAAACGGCTGAAGAGCCCGGTAGGGGCGGCTCTCAGGGCGTTTCGCGTGAATGAACATAATAAAGGGATTCACCGCATGAGGAAATCACTACTCGCCCTGCTGCTCCTGGCTGCCAGTGGCTTGACCCAGGCTGCGGTGGAGCTCAAGGAGGGCCATCCGGAGCGCTACACCGTGGTCCGGGGCGATACGCTTTGGGACATCTCCGGCAAATTCCTGAGCCAGCCTTGGAAATGGCCGGAAATCTGGCACGCCAACCCGCAGATCGAAAACCCGCACCTGATCTACCCCGGCGACGTGCTCACCCTGGTCTACGTCGATGGCCAGCCGCGCCTGATGCTGAACCGCGGCGCGTCCCGCGGGACCATCAAGCTCTCGCCGAAGGTGCGCAGCACGCCGATGGCCGAAGCCATTCCCGCCATCCCGCTGGAAGCCATCAATGCGTTCCTGCTGACCAACCGCATCGTCAACGACCCCCAGGAATTCGAGTCCGCGCCCTACATTGTCGCCGGCAATGCCGAGCGTGTGGTCAGCGGTGCCGGTGACCGTGTCTACGCCCGCGGCAGTTTCTCCCACGAGCAGCCGGCCTATGGCATCTACCGCCAGGGCAAGACCTACCTCGATCCGGAAACCAAGGAATTCCTCGGCATCAACGCTGACGACATTGGCAGTGGCGAGATGGTCGCCGACGAGGGTGATATCGGCACCCTTGAGCTGACCCGTTCCACCCAGGAGGTACGTCTGGGCGACCGCCTGTTCCCCACCGAGGAACGCGCGATCAACTCCACCTTCATGCCCAGCGCGCCGGAGCGCGAAGTCAACGGCGTGATCCTCGATATTCCGCGCGGCGTGACCCAGATCGGCCAGTTCGATGTGGTCACCATCAACAAGGGCCGCCGCGACGGTCTGGTGGAAGGCAACGTGCTGGCGGTCTACAAGACCGGCGAAACCGTCCGCGACCGCGTCACCGACGAGTTCATCAAGATTCCGGACGAGCGCGCCGGCCTGCTGATGGTGTTCCGCACCTACGACAAGCTCAGCTACGGCCTGATCCTCGCCGCGACCCGCCAACTGGCGGTGCTGGACAAGGTACACAACCCGTAACACCTGCAAGCCCCCGACTCCGGGGGCTTGTTGTATTGATGGCGGTCCTGCCGCGACCTGCGGCGTGATCAAGGATTGATCGAAATGACCGCCCTCTCCCCCGCCGAGCTGGAAGCTCGCCTGCGCCTGCATCACCTTCCTGAACTGGGCCCTGCCCGTTTCCGTCGCCTGATCGATGCATTCGGTTCCGCCTCGGCCGCGCTCAGCGCTCCGGCCGCCGCCTGGCGCTCACTGGGCCTGCCCTCTGCCTCCGCCGACCCGCGCCGCAGCCCGGAAATCCGCGACGCCGCCGCCCGCGCCATGACCTGGCTGGAGCACCCCGGCCACCAACTGCTGTGCTGGGACGATCCCGCCTACCCCGCCCTGCTCGCCGAATTGGTCAATGCACCGCCGCTGCTCTTCGTCGCGGGCGATGCTTCGCTGCTGGAGCAGCCACAACTGGCCATGGTGGGTAGCCGTCGCGCCTCGGCTGCCGGGCTGGACACCGCCCGTGCCTTTGCTCGCAGCCTGGCTGGCGGTGGCTTCGTCATCACCAGCGGCCTGGCCCTGGGCATCGACGGTGCCGCCCACCAGGGCGCGCTGGAGGTGGGCGGCAGGACGGTGGCAGTGCTCGGTACCGGCCTCGAGCGCATCTACCCGAACCGCCATCGCGGCCTGGCCGCGCGCATCGTCGACGAAGGCGGAGCGCTGGTCTCCGAATTGCCCCTGGACTGCCCGCCACATCCCAGCAATTTCCCCCGACGCAACCGCATCATCAGCGGCCTCTCCCTCGGCGTCCTGGTGGTGGAAGCCAGCCCATCGAGCGGCTCCCTCATCACGGCCCGTCTCGCGGCTGAGCAGGGCCGCGAGGTTTACGCCATTCCCGGTTCCATCCATCACCCTGGCGCGCGGGGCTGCCATCAGCTGATTCGTGAAGGCGCCGCCCTGGTGGAAAAGGTGGAAGACATCCTGGAGGCCCTGCGCGGCTGGCAGTCGGTACCCGCCGAAACCCCGGAGCCAGACGACCATCCCCTGCTGGAGCTGCTGCGCGCCGCCCCTTACAGCAGCGAAGGCTTGGCCGCTGCCAGTGGCTGGGAGTTGCCGCGCCTGCTGGCTGAACTCACCGACCTGGAACTCCAGGGGCGCGTGGCCCGCGACGCCGGTTGCTGGGTGCATCGCGCAGGTTGAGGCTTGTACACTTTCGCCA
Source organism: Pseudomonas sp. LFM046 (assembly GCF_000949385.2). Taxonomy (NCBI): domain Bacteria; kingdom Pseudomonadati; phylum Pseudomonadota; class Gammaproteobacteria; order Pseudomonadales; family Pseudomonadaceae; genus Pseudomonas; species Pseudomonas sp. LFM046. The sequence continues at coordinate 5,815,770 of NZ_JYKO02000001.1, forward strand.
TCAGGTTTCCGGGAGTGGGTGATGGTCAGCAAGTGGCGAGTTCAGCAAGTGGCGCGCGTGGTACGCGAGGGGGGCGTGATCGCCTATCCCACCGAGGCGGTTTGGGGCCTGGGCTGCGATCCCTGGAATGAAGATGCGGTGTATCGCCTGCTGGCGCTGAAGGAGCGCCCCGTGGAGAAGGGGCTGATCCTGGTGGCGGACAACATCCGCCAGTTCGATTTCCTCCTCGAAGGCCTGCCAGAAGCCTGGATCGACCAGCTCGCCAGTACCTGGCCCGGCCCCAACACCTGGCTGGTGCCCCACCAGAACCTGCTGCCGGAGTGGATCACCGGCCAGCACGACAGCGTCGCTTTGCGCGTCAGCGACCACCCGCTGGTCCGTGACCTTTGCGCCCTCACCGGGCCGCTGGTGTCCACGTCCGCCAATCCCACCGGGCGTCCGTCGGCCTACTCGCGCCTGCGCGTGCAGCAGTACTTCGGCGACACCCTGGACGCAGTGCTGGGGGGCGCCCTGGGTGGGCGACGCAACCCCAGCGTGATCCGCGACCTGGCCAGCGGACGCGTGCTCAGGGGATAAGCACGGTCGAGCCCGTGGTCTGGCGGCTCGCCAGGGCGGTATGCGCCTTGGCGGCGTCGGCCAGGGCGAAGCGCTGGTTCACCTCCACCTTGATGCGGCCGTCGGCGATCAGCCCGAACAGCTCGTCTGCCATGGCCTGCAGGCGCTCCGGGGTGCTGGCGTAGCCGAACAGCGTGGGGCGGGTGACGAATAGCGAACCCTTCTGCGCCAGGATACCCAGGTTGACCCCGGTCACCGGCCCCGAGGCGTTGCCGAAGCTCACCATCAGGCCACGCGGCGCCACGCAATCCAGGGAGGTTTCCCAGGTGTCCTTGCCCACCGAGTCGTAGACCACCGGGCACTTGGCGCCGTGGGTGAGCTCCTGCACCCGTTGCACCACATTCTCGTGGCTGTAGTCGATGGTCGCCCAGGCACCGTGGGCCTTGGCTTGCTCGGCCTTTTCCGCCGAGCTCACCGTACCGATCAGCTTCACCCCGAGTGCGCGTGCCCACTGGCAGGCGATCAGGCCCACACCGCCGGCAGCGGCGTGGAAGAGGATGGTCTCGCCGCCCTTGAGCTCGTAGGTCTGGCGCAGCAGGTACTGCACGGTCAGGCCCTTGAGCATCACCGCCGCGGCCTGCTCGAAACTGATGCCATCCGGCAGGCGCACCAGCTTGTCCGCCGGCAGCACGTGCAGCTCGCTGTAAGCGCCCAGTGGGCCGGTGGCGTAGGCGACGCGGTCGCCCACCTTGAACTGGGTCACCGCGCTGCCCACCGCTTCCACCTCGCCCGCGCCTTCGGTACCCAGGCTGGTGGGGAAGGCCGGCGCCGGATAGAGGCCGCTGCGGTAGTAGGTGTCGATGAAGTTCAGGCCGACGGCGCGGTTGCGCACTCGTACTTCCTGGGGCCCCGGTTCCGCCGGTTGATAGTCCGCGTACTCGAGGACTTCCGGACCGCCGTAGGCGGAGAACTGGATGCGTTTGGCCATTGCTGCAACCTCCTGGTCGGAAAAGCTCCCATCCAACGCCTCACCTTGATTCCCGTCAAGCCACCAGGCCCCTCGGGCGGTGGTATGCTTGCCTGCTCATTTTTCCGCCACTTACCTGCTGCCAGGGTTGACCACGTGACTGACCGTATCGAGGCCGTGAAGGCCTACCTGCTCGATCTGCAAGACCGCATTTGCGCTGCCCTGGCGGCCGAGGATGGCAAAGCCGAATTCTTCGAGGATTCCTGGGTTCGCCCGGCAGGTGGTGGCGGTCGTACGCGGGTGATCGAGAACGGCGCGCTGATCGAGAAGGGTGGCGTCAACTTCTCCCACGTCTTCGGCGCCAGCCTGCCGCCATCGGCCAGCGCCCACCGCCCGGAACTGGCTGGCCGCGGTTTCCAGGCCCTCGGCGTTTCCCTGGTGATCCATCCGGAAAACCCCCATGTGCCCACCTCCCATGCCAACGTGCGCTTCTTCTGCGCCGAGAAGGCAGGCGAGGAGCCGGTCTGGTGGTTCGGCGGCGGCTTCGACCTGACCCCCTATTACGGCAATGAGGAAGACTGCGTGCACTGGCACAAGGTGGCCCGCGACGCCTGCGCCCCCTTCGGTGCCGATGTCTACCCGCGCTACAAGGAATGGTGCGATCGCTACTTCCACCTGAAGCATCGCAATGAACCGCGCGGCATTGGCGGCCTGTTCTTCGATGACCTGAACCAGTGGGACTTCGACACCACCTTCGCCTTCATGCGCGCCATCGGCGACGCCTACCTGGAGGCCTACCTGCCCATCATCCGCCGTCGCCGCGAAACCCCCTTCACCGAACAGCAGCGCGAGTTCCAGGCCTTCCGCCGGGGCCGCTATGTGGAGTTCAACCTGGTGTTCGACCGGGGCACCCTGTTCGGCCTGCAGTCCGGCGGCCGCACCGAATCCATCCTCATGTCCCTGCCGCCCCATGTGCGCTGGGGCTACGACTGGAAGCCGGAGCCGGGTACCCCCGAGGCGCGCCTCACCGAGTACTTCCTCCAGGATCGCGACTGGCTCGGGGAGGCCGGACTCTGATGGACCGCTACTGCGTTTTCGGCAATCCCATCGGCCACAGCAAGTCGCCGCTGATCCACCGCCTGTTCGCCGAACAGACCGGCCAGCAGCTCACCTACGAGGCGGTGCTGGCGCCCCTGGACGACTTCACCGGGTGCGCCTGGCAGTTCTTCGAGAACGGCCGTGGCGGCAACGTGACCGTGCCTTTCAAGGAACAGGCCTACCAGATGGCCGCCAGCCTCAGCGCCCGCGCCCAGCGCGCCGGTGCGGTGAACACCCTGAAGAAGCAGGACGACGGCAGCCTGCTCGGCGACAACACCGACGGCGCCGGCCTGGTGCGTGACCTGACCCGCAATGCCGGGCTGTCCCTGGCGGGCAAACGCATCCTGCTTCTGGGTGCCGGCGGTGCCGCGCGAGGGGTGATCGAGCCGCTGCTGGCCGAGAAGCCGGCCGCCCTGGTCATCGCCAATCGCACCGTGGAAAAGGCCGAGGCCCTGGCGCAGCTCTTCGCTGACCTGGGACCCATTTCCGCCAGCGGTTTCGACTGGCTGGAAGAGCCGGTGGACCTGATCATCAATGGCACCTCGGCGAGCCTGGCGGGCGACCTGCCGCCCATCTCGCCGAGCCTGATCAAGCCGGGCCATACCGTCTGCTACGACATGATGTACGGCAAGGAAATGACCGCCTTCAACCGCTGGGCCGCCGAGCACGGCGCCGCCCGCACCCTCGACGGTCTGGGCATGCTGGTAGAACAGGCGGCGGAAGCCTTCCTGCTCTGGCGCGGCGTGCTGCCGGACAGCGCGCCGGTGCTGGCTGAACTGCGCCGCCAACTCGCGCAGGGCTGATCCGGGTTTCGCTCCTCGTCGGATGGGTGGAGCTTGCGATACCCATCAGGCATTGCGCAGCAGCATGGGTATCGCTCCGCTCGCGGAACGCCGCCCGACCCATCCTACAAGGCAGGCACTTCCCTGATTCAGCCCTCGATCACCAGGCTGCTGCCCTCGCCTTCCAGCTTGCGCAACTCCCGCTCCACCTGCGGACGTGCGCGACGCAGCACCAGGCAGCGCCCTTCCCCGCCCAGGCGCCGCGCTTCTTCATGCAGCATGCTCACCCCGGCGTAGTCGATGAAGTTCACATGGTGGGCGTCCAGCACCAGGCGCCCGGCGCGGCTGCGCTGGATCAGCTTCTGCAGGTAGGGGCAGGCGCCGAAGAAGATCGACCCCTCGATGCGCAGCACCTCGTCATCCCCGTCCTTCGCCTGGAGCACCCGGGGCTGCGAGGTGCGCTTGAGGTAGAAGAACAGCGATGCCAGCACCCCGGCGTAGATGGCCGTCTGCAGTTCCAGCAGAAGCGTCGCGGCACAGGTCAGCGCCATGACGGCGAATTCGGCCCGGCTGACTCGCCAGAGCTGGCGGATGCCGCGTATGTCCAGCAGCCCCCAGCAGATCAGCAGAATGCTGGCGGCCATCGCCGGCAACGGGATATGGCTGATCAGCCGCGCGCCCAGCAGGGCAAAGAGCGCCACCCAGAGTGCCGAGCACACGCCGGCTAGCGGTGACTGGGCGCCGGACTGGAGGTTCAAGCCGGAACGGGTGAAGGAGCCCGCCGAGAGGTACCCGGAAAAACAGGCGCCGATCAGGTTGGAAAGGCCTTGGCCACGGGTTTCCTGGTTGGCGTTCAGCACCTGACCGGACTGGCTGGCCAGGGCGCGGGCGATGGACAGGCTGGTGACCAGCCCCAGCACGCCGCAGGCCACGGCGGAGGGCAGCAGGCGCAGCATGTCTTCGACGTCGAAGCGGATCGAGGCCAGCGGCGGCAGGCTTCCCGTGAAGGGTTGCACCAGTGCGACACCGGCGAAGCGGTCGGGCAGCGCCAGTACCAGCAGGCTGCCGCCGGCGATGCCGATCAGCAGCGCCGGCAGGCGCGGCCACAGGCTGCGGACCAGTATCGAAATGCCCAGGGTCAGCGCGGCGACGAGCATCGACGGGACGTCCAGGTTGCGTACATGCCCGGCCAGTTCCGCCGCGCTCTGCCAGGCGGTGGCACGTCCTTCCAGGCCGCCGAGACCCAGCAGGTTGGGCACCTGGCCGAGGGCGATCACCAGCGCCGCGCCCAGGGTGAAACCAAGCACCACCGACTGCGAGACGAAATTGGCCAGGGCGCCGAAGCGCAACATCCCGAGCAGCCACTGGAAGGCTCCGGCGAGAAACGTGAGCAGCAGCACCAGGCTGATGTAGTCCTGGCTACCCGGCAAGGCGAGTGGGCTGACGCTGGCGAAGAGCACCACCGAGATGGCCGCCGTCGGCCCGCAGATCAGCTGCCGCGACGAACCCCAGAGGCAGGCGACGATCACCGGCACCACCGCCGCATAGAGCCCGTACTCCGCCGGCAGGCCGGCGATCAGTGCGTAGGCGATGGATTGCGGCAGGGCGAGGATGGCGCCGGTCAGCCCCACCAGCGCATCGCGGCCAAGGCTGCGCGGGGCAATGGCGGGGAGCCAGGTCAGGAAAGGGAAGAGGTCGTTGGGTTTCACGTTGGGCGAGGCTCTTGTAGGGGCGAATTCATTCGCCAAGCAGGCCGAAGGCCTGCCATTCGGGGGCAACAGGGGGCAGCTGCGCTGCCCTTGGCGAATGAATTCGCCCCTACAGGCACGATCGGCCCCGAACTGGGCTCAGAGCTTCGCCTGCACCGCCGCCACGGCATTGCCGCCATCGCGAGTGGTCACACCCTGCAGCCAGCTCTCGACCACCGCCGGGTTGGCCTTGAGCCAGGCCTTCACCGCCGCTTCGTTGTTGGCGTTGTCGTTGAGCACCTGGTTCATGATCGAGTTCTCCATCTCCTGGGTGAACTGCAGGTTGGTCAGCAGCTTGCCCACGTTCGGGCACTGCGCGGCATAACCTTTGCGGGCCAGGGTGTTCACGCTGCCGCTGTCGCCGAAGTACTTCTCGCCGCCCTTGAGGTAGGCCATGTCGTACTGCACGTTCATCGGGTGCGGGGTCCAGCCCAGGAAGACCACGAACTGATCGCGTTTCACTGCCCGGCCCACCTGCACCAGCATCGCCTGCTCGCTGGACTCCACCAGCGTCCAGTCGCCCAGGCCGAATTCGTCCTTGGCGATCATCTGGCGGATCGACTCGTTGGCCGGTGAGCCGGAGGCGATGCCGTAGAGCTTCTTGTCGAACTTGTCGGCGAACCTGTCCAGATCGGCGAAGGTCTTCACCCCCGCGTCATAGGCATAGCGCGGCACCGCCAGGGTGTACTCGGTGCCGCTGAGATTCTGTGCCACCTTGTCGACGCTGCCGGCACTGACGAACTTGTCGTAGTTGCTCTGCTGCGCCGGCATCCAGTTGCCGAGGAAGACGTCGATCTGCCCCTTGTGCAGGCCGGCGAAGATGATCGGCACCGCCAGGGTCGGGGTTTCCGTGCGGTAGCCCAGACCATCGAGGAGGATGCGCGCCACGCCGTTGGTCACGGCGATATCGCTCCAGCCCGGATCCCCCAATTTCACCGTCGCGCAACTGGCGTCTTCCGCCTGGGCGTTGAACGCCAAGCCGGTCAGCAACACGCCGCCGGCAAGCACTGCATTGATCGTCTTCATGCCTTGGTTCCTCGCAAGAGTGGGTCAGGGTTGGGGAAAGCGCGCGCGACGCTCCAGGTCATCCAGGTCGATGTGATTGCGCATGTACTGCTGGCTGGCGTCGACAAAGGGCTGGTGGTCCCAGCTCTTCAGCCTGCCGTGGGTCAGGGCCTCGGCGACGAAGCGACGGCGGCGCTGGCTGGCCAGGGTGGCCTCGGCTATCGAAGGGAGATTCCAGCGGGCGCGGGCCTCGTCGAGGAAGGCCGCGAGCAGGGCCTGGTGATCCGCCGAGGTGGCCAGGTCCTCCAGCTCCTGCGGGTCGTTGGCCAGGTCGAAGAGCAGGCAGGGGTCCTCTTCCGAGTAGATGAATTTGTATTGGCCGCGGCGGATCATCATCAGCGGGCTGGTGGTGCCTTCGGCCATGTACTCGCCCAGTACCTCGTCATGTCCGTCCTCACCCCGGAGGTGCGGCAGCAGCGAACGGCCATCCAGCGGCAGGTTGCGCTCCACCACGCCGCCGGCCATTTCGACCAGGGTGGGCAACAGGTCGACGGTGGAGACCGACTGGCTCACCCGGTGTGCCTGGAAGCGGCCGGGGGCGTGGACCAGCAGCGGCACGCGGGCGGCCATCTCGAACCAGTGCATCTTGTACCAGAGGCCACGCTCGCCAAGCATGTCGCCGTGGTCGCCGGAGAACACCACGATGGTGTCCTGATCCAGGCCGCAGTCATTGAGCGTCTTGAGCAGCGCGCCGATCTGGTCGTCGACGTAGCTGCAGGCGCCGAAGTAGGCCCGGCGGGCGTCGCGGATCTTCGCTTCCGGCAGCGGTTTGCCCCAGAGGTCGATGACCTTGAGCAGACGCTGGCTGTGCGGGTCCTGTTCGTCATCGGCGAAGTGCACGCGCGGCAGAGGGATGTCCGCTTCGTCGTAGCGATCCCAGTACTCGGCGGGAATGGTGTAGGGATCGTGCGGATGGGTCAGCGAAACGGTCAGGCAGAACGGCTGCTCGGCATGCTCCCGCACATGGTCATAGAGGTACTGGCGCGCCTTGAACACCACCTCTTCATCGAAGTCCAGCTGGTTGGTCCGCACGCAGGGGCCGGCCTGCAACACCGAGGACATGTTGTGGTACCAGCTCGGGCGCACGTCCGGCTCGTCCCAGTTGACCGCCCAGCCGTAGTCGGCCGGGTAGATGTCGCTGGTCAGGCGTTCCTCGTAGCCGTGCAACTGGTCCGGGCCGCAGAAGTGCATCTTGCCGGACAGCGCCGTGCGGTAGCCCAGGCGGCGCAGGTGGTGGGCGTAGGTGGGCACGTCGGCGGGGAAGTCGGCGGCGTTGTCGTAGGCGCCGATCTTCGACGGCAGCTGGCCGCTCACCAGGGTAAAGCGCGAAGGGGCGCACAGCGGGCTGTTGCAGTAGGCCGAGTCGAAGACCACGCCTTCGGCGGCGAGCCGCGACAGGTTCGGCACCTTGATGGGCGAGGGCGCGTAGAAAGGCAGCAGCGGCGCGGCCATCTGGTCGGCCATGATGAACAGGATGTTGGGTCGTTTCATCGTTCGCTTATCCATACTGTCGAATTATGCGAAAGTGCTGGGGGGTGATGATTGCGCTCGCCAATCTCCCGGTAAACGGTACGACGGAACATGACTCGGATAAGCAAGCGTTATGGCAGAACTGCAATCTGAACTGTCGCTGGACCTGCTGCGGGTATTCGAATCCGCCGCCCGCCACCTGAGCTTCACCGCCGCCGCCGTGGAGCTGGGTACCACCCAGCCGGCGGTCAGCCAGCAGATCCAGCGCCTGGAGAAGCAACTGGCGACCCGCCTGTTCGACCGGGTGTATCGCGGTATCGAGCTGACCGACAGCGGCCGCCTGCTGTTCCTGCATGTCCAGGAAGGCATGCAATCCATCCGCGCCGGACTGGAGGCCATTGGCTCGCGGACGCAGCATGAAGTGCTGCAGGTGGCCACCGACTTCGCCTTCGCCGCGTACTGGTTGATGCCACGGCTGCACCGGTTCCATGAGGCGAACCCCGAGATTGACGTCAGCATCGTCACCAGCGACCGCACCATGAACATGTTGCGCTCGGAGGTGGACATCGCCATCGCCTTCGGCGACGGCCGCTTCAAGCACGGCGAGGCCATGCTGCTGTTCCGCGAGGAAGTCTTCCCCATCTGCAGCCCGCGCCTGCTGGCGGGGCGCACCAGTCCGCTGCCGGTTGCGGCACTGGCGGAGTTGCCGCTGCTCCACCTCAAGCCCGAAGTGCGCACCCGCTGGTTCGACTGGGGCGCATTGTTCCGCGAACTTGGCATCGCCCGGCCGCCAGGCTCGGGCACGCTACGCTTCGACAACTACACCCTGCTGATCCAGGCCGCCATCGCCGGCCAGGGCGTGGCCATCGGCTGGCGCTACCTGGTGGACGACCTGCTCGACCAGGGCCTGCTGGCGCGGGTGCTGGATACCAGCGTCAGTTCGGACTTCGGTTATTACCTGGTGCAGCCGGAGCGCAAGCGCCGCGCGCGGCTGATGAAGTGCTTCGTGGACTGGCTGCAGCAGGAACTGGGCGACGAGCCCCGCCACGCGCAGCTCATCAAGCAACGGGAAGGAATCGCCATATGACCCTGAACCCCTCTCCGCGGATCAAGGGCTATCACGCCCACGTCTACTTTGACGCCGCCACCCTCCCCCAGGCCCGCGAACTCTGTGAAGAGGCCGCCCGGCGATTCCCGCTGAAGATGGGCCGCGTCCACGAAAGGCCCGTCGGCCCTCACCCCGACTGGAGCTGCCAGCTGGCCTTCAAGCCCGAGCTGTTCGGTGAAGTGATCCCCTGGCTGGCGCTGAACCGCAACGGCCTCACCGTGCTGATCCACCCCATCACCGGCAGCGACCTGCGCGACCACCGCGACTACCCCATGTGGATGGGCGCCATGCGGCCGCTGGATCTGTCCTGCCTCGAAGACGGCGAGATCGAGTACGACCTCTGACCGAGGCGTAGGGGGGATCACGCTTCACCGATCCACCATCGGTGCTCAACCTGGCCACGCTGGTGGACATGAAAAGCGATGTCCACTCTACGGGGTGAATACCTACGAAAAAGCCGCTGTTCCCGTGAGGAACAGCGGCTTTTCTATGCCCTGGGCGTGAATCAGGCGCGGGCGCCGCGCACGCCTTCGGCGAGGGTCTTGCAGAGGCTGAGGACGCCGTTCACGGCTTGCTCGGGGGTGTCGGCCTTGGCGATCTGGTCCACCAGAGCGGAGCCCACCACCACGCCGTCGGCCAGTCGGGCGACGTTGGCGGCGTGTTCGGCGGTGCGGATGCCGAAGCCGATGCACACCGGCAGCTGGGTGTGGCGGCGCAGGCGGGTGACGGCTTCCTGCACGTGTTCCAGGGTGGCGGAACCGGCGCCGGTCACGCCGGCCACGGAGACGTAGTAGACGAAGCCGGAGCTGCCTTCGAGCACGGTGGGCAGGCGGTTGTCGTCGGTGGTCGGGGTGGTCAGGCGGATGAAGTCGATGCCGGCGGCCTGGGCCGGGTGGCAAAGGTCTTCGTTATGTTCCGGCGGCAGGTCGACCACGATCAGGCCGTCCACGCCCGCGTCCTTGGCGTCGGCGATGAAGCGGTCCACGCCGTAGTAGTGGATGGGGTTGAAGTAGCCCATCAGCACCAGCGGAGTGGTCTGGTTACCGGCGCGGAATTCGCGAACCATCTGCAGGGTCTTGGCCAGGTTCTGCTTGCCGGCCAGGGCGCGGATGTTGGCCAGCTGGATCGACGGACCGTCGGCCATCGGGTCGGTGAACGGCATGCCCAGCTCGATCACATCGGCACCGGCTTCCGGCAGGCCCTTGAGGATGGCCAGGGAGGCGTCGTAGTTCGGGTCGCCGGCGGTGACGAAGGTCACCAGGGCGGCGCGGTTCTGTTCCTTGAGTTCGGCGAAGCGAGTCTGCAGGCGGCTCATGCGTTGGCCTCCTTCTGCTGCATGTGGTGCATAACGGTCTGCATGTCCTTGTCGCCACGGCCGGACAGGTTCACCACCATGATGTGGTCCTTCGGCAGGTTCGGCGCGCGCTTGAACACTTCAGCCAGCGCGTGGGAGCTCTCCAGGGCCGGGATGATGCCTTCCAGGCGGCAGCAGGTGTGGAACGCGGCCAGGGCTTCGTCGTCGGTGATCGAGGTGTACTCGACGCGGCCGATGTCGTGCAGCCAGGCGTGTTCCGGGCCGATGCCGGGGTAGTCCAGGCCGGCGGAAATGGAGTGGGCGTCGATGATCTGGCCGTCCTCGTCCTGCAGCAGGAAGGTGCGGTTGCCGTGCAGCACGCCCGGTACTCCGCCGTTCAGGCTGGCCGCGTGCTTGCCGGTCTCGATGCCGTGGCCGGCGGCTTCGACGCCGACGATCTTGACGCTGGCGTCATCCAGGAACGGGTGGAACAGGCCCATGGCGTTGGAGCCGCCACCGATGCAGGCCACCAGGGAGTCGGGCAGACGGCCTTCCTGCTCGGCGAGCTGCTCGCGGGTTTCCTTGCCGATCACAGCCTGGAAGTCGCGGACCATGGCCGGATAGGGGTGAGGACCGGCGACGGTGCCGATCAGGTAGAAGGTGGTGTCGACGTTGGTCACCCAGTCGCGCAGGGCTTCGTTCATCGCGTCCTTCAGGGTGCCGGTGCCGGCGGTGACCGGAATCACCTCGGCGCCCAGCAGCTTCATGCGGAAGACGTTGGCCTGCTGGCGGTCGATGTCGGTGGTGCCCATGTAGATCACGCACTGCAGGCCGAAGCGGGCGGCCACGGTGGCGGTCGCCACGCCGTGCATGCCGGCGCCGGTCTCGGCGATGATGCGCTTCTTGCCCATGCGGCGGGCCAGGAGAATCTGGCCGATGCAGTTGTTGATCTTGTGCGCGCCGGTGTGGTTCAGCTCTTCGCGCTTGAGGTAGATCTTCGCGCCGCCGCAGTGCTCGGTCAGGCGCTCGGCGAAGTACAGCGGGCTCGGGCGGCCGACGTAATCGCGCTGGAAGTAGGCCAGCTCCTTCTGGAATTCCGGATCATCCTTGGCCTTTTCGTATTCGCGGGCCAGGTCGTGGATCAGCGGCATCAGGGTTTCGGCAACGTATTGCCCGCCGAAGCTGCCGAAGAGGCCCTTGGCGTCGGGGCCGGTGCGCAAAGAGGTCATGCTGGACTCCTGTTTCTGCTCCCCGCTCCTGCGTGCGGGAGAGGGGCTGGGGGAGAGGGTGAATGGCGCCATTCTACCGCTGGCGAGGTGACGGAAAAGCGATTAGATTGCTTTTATCTGTCAGCAAAACTCACATATTGCCATGGCTCGAGACCTTCCTCCCCTGAACGCCCTAAGGGCATTCGAAGCGGCTGCCCGGTTGCAGAGCATCAGCCGTGCGGCGGACGAATTGCACGTCACCCATGGCGCCGTGAGCCGGCAGGTGCGGCTGCTGGAAGAGGAGCTGGGCGTCGCCTTGTTCGCCAAGGAAGGGCGTGGCGTAAAACTCACGGATGCCGGACAGCGTCTGCGGGACGCCACCGGTGACACCTTTGAGCGCCTGCGCGCGGTCTGCACCGATCTCGCCAAACGTAGCGAAGACTCTCCCTTCGTCCTCGGTTGCCCCGGCAGCTTGCTGGCGCGCTGGTTCATCCCGCGTCTCGACCGGCTCAACCGCGAACTTCCCGAACTGCGCCTGCAACTGTCCGCCAGCGAAGGCGAACTGGACCCGCGCCGCCCTGGCGTCGACGCCACCCTCTGTTTCGCCGAGCCGCCCTGGCCGTCGGACATGCGGGTGTTCGAGCTGGCGGAGGAATCCATCGGCCCGGTGCTGAGTCCACGCTTCGCCCGCCATGACGCGCTGGCCTCCGCCGCGCCCTCGGTTCTGCTGCAGGAGGCCCTGCTGCATACGGTGTCGCGGCCCCAGGCCTGGCCCCAGTGGGCCACCGCCCAAGGCCTGGACGCGGATCGACTGCGCCTGGGCCAGGGCTTCGAACACCTCTACTACCTGCTGGAAGCCGCCGTGGCCGGCCTGGGCGTGGCCATCGCGCCGCAGCAGCTGGTGGCCGACGAACTGGCCTCCGGTCGCCTGGTGGCGCCCTGGGGCTTTGTCGGGACGCCGGCGCGCCTGGCGCTCTGGGTGCCCGCCCGGCAGCTGGATCGCCGCGCTGAGCGCTTCGCCCAGTGGTTGCGTCAAGAGTTGGCGGGCCGATAGCGGCATTCTTGGCTAGCCTTGCTGGGGTACCCAACCGGGCCCGCCCAAGGAGATACGCCATGTCTGATCACCACACCTACAAGAAGATCGAGATCGTCGGTTCCTCCCGCAACAGCATCGACGAGGCGATCAGCAACGCCGTCGTCGAAGCGGCGAGGACCATCCGCAACATGGACTGGTTCGAGGTCGTGGAAACCCGTGGGCATATCGAGAACGGCCGGGTCGGCCATTACCAGGTGACCCTGAAGATCGGTTTCCGCATCAGCGACAGTTGAGGCTCGGCGCCTGCATGGGCGAGAGGCGATGCACAGGCCTCCCTCGGTCGAAATGGGCTAGGCTCTGCCGGTCCGCTCGCGGTCGTCCTGGTGCCAGGCGAGGGCGGACGGCTCATGCGAGCCCTTCATCCATTACGAGGGAGCGTTACCCATGAAGAAACTGCTGTTGGCCCTGGGACTGTTCGCCCTGGCCGGTTCGGCTTTTGCCGCCGTAAAACCCTGCGAAGAGCTCAAGGGCGAAATCGACGCCAAGCTCAAGGAAAAGGGCGTCGCCTCCTACAGCCTTGAAGTCGTCGACAAGGGCAATGCCGCCGACAAGAAGGTGGTGGGCAGCTGCGACGGGGGCGCCAAGGAAATCGTCTACCAGCGCAATTGATGACGCTCCAGCCATTGGACCGGCCTCCGTGCCGGTCCATTCCTTACTTCCTGGTGCCCTGGTTACCGAAAAGTGCCTTCTAGCGGCCTTGGGCGCCAATCCCTAGAGTAAGACCTACTGATTCACTCGGATAAGGCCCCACGCCTATCCCTTGCCAAGGTCTTGCCTATGTCTGCCCTGTCCAACCTGCCTCTTTCCGTCCTCGATCTGGCGCCCGTGCGCGACCACGGCGGCGCGACCCAGGCCCTGCACAATTCACTGGAGCTGGCGCGCCACGCCGAGCGTCTGGGCTTCTCGCGCTTCTGGGTTGCCGAGCACCACAACATGGAAGGTATCGCCAGTTCCGCCACTGCGGTGTTGCTGGCCTACCTTGCCGGCGGGACGTCCAGCATCCGCCTGGGGTCCGGCGGCATCATGCTGCCCAACCATGCGCCGCTGGTGGTCGCCGAACAGTTCGGCACCCTCGCCAGCCTGTACCCGGGCCGCATTGAACTTGGTCTGGGCCGTGCCCCGGGAGCCGATCACCAGACCGCCCGCGCCTTGCGCCGCGACCGCCTGGGCAGCGCCGACGACTTCCCCCGGGACGTCGAGGAGCTGGAGATGCTCCTCGGCCCGCGTCAGCCGGGCCAGCAGGTGATCGCCATGCCGGGGATGGACACCAACGTGCCCATCTGGCTGCTCGGTTCCAGTCTGTTCAGCGCCCAGCTGGCCGGACAGAAGGGGCTGCCCTACGCCTTCGCCTCGCACTTCGCGCCGCGCTACATGCACGAGGCGATCCGCGTCTACCGCAATCACTTCCGGCCTTCGGCGGTGCTCGACAAACCCTATGTGATGCTCGGTGTGCCCCTGGTGGCGGCACCAACCGATGAAGAGGCGGAGTTCCTCGCCACCACCGTCTACCAGCGTGTGCTCGCGCTGATCCGAGGCGAAAGCCTGGTACTGCGGCCGCCGGTGGAAAGCATGGCGGGCCGCTGGCTACCTCACGAGAAGGACGCGGTGGGCAGTTTCCTGGCCATGGCCATGGTCGGCGGGCCGGAGAAGATCCGTGCGCGCTTGCAGGTGCTGTTGGACCAGACCGATGCGGACGAACTGATCTTCACCTGCGATCTCTACCAACACGAACACCGGCTGCGCGCCTTCGACATTCTCGCCAGCCTGCGGGATTAGAACGGCATGCAGCGGGGGAACTTCTCGTGCCGGGCCAGCACGGTGCGGTTTTCGCCGTAGAGCCAGGCACTGGGCTGATTGGCGGCATTGCGCGCTTCTATGCGGTAGCGCTTGCCCGCCTCGAACTGGTCGTAGCGCATTTCCATGTAGCAGGTGAGGGTGAAAGGTTCGGAGTTCATGTTGAATCCGCCCCCACCGCCGCCGCCCACCTCGAACTGATAGCGCAACTCCAGTTCGTGTTTGCCTGGCAGCACCTGGTAATAACGGCCATCGTTCCAGTGCTTGCCGTCGAGGCGGTGGGCCATGAGGGTGTCACTGGGGTCCGGGTCGATATCGATCCAGGCCATCTTTGGGTCGGGTTGTGGCACTGGACCGGCGCAGGCCGTCAGGCTGGCCAGGAGCGTGAAGGCCAGCAATGTACGCATGACGGGAATCCTCTTGGGGGTAATGCGTTCAGCATAACGCCAAGTAGGAAAATTCAGACATCTCCGCAGCGACTTTCCCGCGCCTTGGCGACCTCCTGGTTGCGCTCGTCGTACAGCCGGGCCCAGGGACGGAAGCCGATGCCCCCGGCTTCCAGCTGGTAGCGTTGGCCGGCGGCGAAATCGTCGTAGGACAGCTTCAGCAAGCAGGTGCGGCGGTAGGTGGAACTGCCCTTGCCGATGTCGTGGCCGTCCACGTCGAACTCCAGGCGCACCTCCAGTTCGTGCTGGCCCGGCGGAACCTGGAAGTAGCGCGGATCGGTGAGGTCCTTGTTGTCCACTCGGCTGGCTTCAATGGCTTGTCCCTCCTGCTGTTTCAGGGAGATCCAGGCCTGGTTGGGGTCGGGGCTTGGCAGCAAGAGGGCGCAGCCGCCGAGGGTGAGCAGCGGCAGGGAAAGCAGCAGAGGGCGCATGAATGACTCCGGCAGGTGGATGGCAGCTGGTGGTTCTGTTGCGCTAGTGTCGCGCCATGACGACCACCCTTCTTATCCAATTGCTTGACCGCATCCGCAGGCCCTCGGTTCCCCTGCTGGGCGCCCTGCTGCTGAGCGGTTGTTCCACCCTGGACTACTACGCCCAGCTGACCCGTGGACAGATGGCGCTGCTGAATGCGCGCCAGCCGGTCCAGTCGCTGATTGCCGACCCGGCCCAGCCCGCGGAACTGCGTCAGCGTCTTGAGCGAACACAGCAGGCACGGGCGTTCGCCAGTGCGAAGCTGGGGCTGCCGGACAACGGCAGCTACCGGGTCTACGCCGATATCCAGCGGCCTTACGTGGTCTGGAACCTGTTCGCCACGCCGGAATTTTCCCTGCAGCCGGAGACCTACTGTTTTCCGGTCGCCGGGTGCGTCGCCTACCGCGGCTATTACCAACTCGGTCGGGCACGGGGCGCCGCCGCACTGCTCCGGCAGCAGGGGCTGGATACCTGGGTTGGCGGCGTCGAGGCCTACTCCACCCTGGGCTGGTTCGACGACCCCATCCTCAACACCATGCTGCGCTGGGACGACGATCGCCTGGCCGCGCTGATCTTCCACGAACTCGCGCACCAGCAGCTCTACGTGCCGGGAGACACGGCCTTCAACGAGTCGTTCGCCAGCTTCGTCGAGCGCGAGGGGCTGCTGCAGTGGCAGGCCAGCCGTGGTCAGGCCGTGAAAGACGACATCGAAACCAAGCGCCGCGATGCCCTGACCCGCCTGGTGCTGGAGGCCCGCGAGCGCCTGACGAGGCTGTACGCCAGCGACCTTCCGGCGGATCGGATGCGCCGCGCCAAGGCCGAGGAATTCGAGCGTCTGCGCCGCGACTACCGGGCGATGAGGGATCGCGACTGGGGTGGTTTCAATCGCTTCGATGCCTGGATGGAAGGCCCGATGAACAACGCCAAGCTGCTGCCCTTCGGCCTCTACGACCAGTGGGTGCCGGCATTTGCCGCGCTGTTCCAGGAAGCGGGCGGGGACTGGGCAACCTTCTACCAACGCGCGCGAGTGCTGGGTGAGCTGTCTCAGGAAGAGCGCACACGGACACTGGAAAGGCTGAAGGCGACCCGCTAGAACTTGCCTGGCGGGCCGTCAGTCAAACGGCCAGGACAACAAGGAATGGAGTAGGCGATGAAGAAAGTTGCTGTAGTCCTGATGCTGGGCGCGCTGTCGGGTACCGCCTTCGCGGCACCGAAGTCTTGCGAGGAGCTGAAGCAGGAAATCGAAGTGAAGATCCAGGCCGCTGGGGTCACCAGCTACACGCTGGAGATCGTTCCCAACGACGAGGTGAAGGACCAGAGCATGGTGGTCGGCTCCTGCGAGAACGGCACCAAGAAGATCATCTACCAGCGCAACGGGGATTGATGCCGGCGCTGGGCTGAACCCTCCAGGGGCGAATGAATTCGCCCCTGTACGTGATCATTCGGCCCCGGCCCCTCAACCAAACGCCCGGTCCAGATCCGCCAGGCTGGCGAAGTAATAGACCGGCGACTCTCCCAGCAGCTCTTCGCGGCTGCCGAAGCCATAGCCCACCCCCGCCCCGTGCAGCCCATTGCGGCTGGCGCCGATCAGGTCGTGCTTGCGGTCGCCGATCATCAGGGTATCGGCGCGGTCCAGGCCTTCTTCCTCCAGCAGGTGGGCGATCAGCTCCACCTTGTTGGTGCGGGTGCCGTCCAGTTCGCTGCCGTAGATGTGCTTGAAGTGCCGGTCGAAGCCGAAGTGCCGGGCAATTTCCTTGGCAAAGACCGTCGGCTTGCTGGTGGCGATATAGAGCGTGCGGCCCTGTTCGCTCAGCCGCCCGAGCAGCGCTTCGATCCCATCGAACACACGGTTCTCGTAGAGCCCGGTGACCTTGAAACGGTCGCGGTAGTGATTCACCGCTTCCCAGGCGCGCGCCTCGCTCAGGCTGTAGCTCTGCATGAAGCACTGCAGCAGCGGCGGGCCGATGAAGTGCTCCAGGTTCTTCAGGTCCGGCTCGTGGATATCCAGCTTGGCGAGCGCGTATTGGACCGAACGGGTGATGCCCTCACGCGGGTCGGTGAGGGTGCCGTCGAGGTCGAAGAGGATGTTCTGGTAGTGCATCGCCTCAGACTCCGTAGCCTTCCTCGATGTGCAGATCCTTCAGCTTCACGTAGTTCGCTGCGCTGTAGGTGAAGAAGGCCTTTTCCTTGTCGGTCAGCGGACGGGCCTGCTTCACCGGGCTGCCGACGTAGAGGTAGCCGCTTTCCAGGCGCTTGCCCGGCGGCACCAGACTGCCGGCGCCGAGCACCACGTCGTCCTCGATCACCGCGCCGTCCATCACGGTGCTGCCCATGCCGATCAGCACCCGGTTGCCCACCTTGCAGCCATGCAGCAGGGCCTTGTGGCCGATGGTCACGTCGTCGCCGATTTCCAGCGGGTAGCCATCCGGGTTGAACGGCCCGGCGTGGGTGATGTGCAGCACGCTGCCGTCCTGCACGCTGGTGCGCGCGCCGATGCGGATGCGGTGCATGTCGCCACGAATGGTGACGAGCGGCCACACCGAGCTGTCGTCGCCCAGATGGACGTCGCCGATGACCACGGAGGAAACGTCGACGAAGACTCGCTCGCCGAGCTGTGGGGTGATGCCCTGGTAGGTTCTGATCGGGTTCATAGAGATTCCTGAGGCTGCGTCAGCCCGCGATTGTAATTAAGATGACCGGCATTCGGGCTGTATCTCGTTTCGTTGTCCAGCCCGCGCCCCTCCCCGAACACAGGTGAATGCCGTGACCCTGAGCAATCCCCTCCTGCAAGACTTCGATCTGCCGCCCTACTCCACCATTCGTCCGGAACATGTCGAACCGGCCGTCGACCAGATCCTCGCCGACAACCGCGTCGCCATCGCCGAGCTGCTGGCGCGCCAGGATGGCACACCGACCTGGAAAGGCCTGGTGCTGGCGCTGGACGAACTGGGCGAGCGCCTGGGTCGCGCCTGGAGCCCGGTGAGCCACCTGAATGCCGTGTGCAACAACGCCGAATTGCGCAGCGCCTACGAGGCCTGCCTGCCCAAGCTGTCCGAGTATTGGACCGAGCTTGGCCAGAACCGCGAACTGTTCCAGGCCTACGAGGCCCTGGCCAACAGCCCCGAAGCCGCCGGCTTCGAGGTGGCGCAGAAGACCATCCTCGACCACGCCCTGCGCGACTTCCGTCTGTCCGGCATCGACCTGCCGGCCGACAAGCAGCAGCGCTATGGCGAAATCCAGATGAAGCTGTCCGAGCTGGGCAGCCGTTTCTCCAACCAGCTGCTGGACGCCACCCAGGCCTGGACCAAGGAGGTCCTCGACGAAGCGGCGCTGGCCGGCCTTACCGACTCGGCCAAGGCCCAGATGAAACAGGCCGCCGAAGCCAAGGGACTGGGCGGCTGGCTGATCACCCTGGAATTCCCCAGCTACTACGCGGTGATGACCTACGCCGACGACCGCGCCCTGCGTGAAGAGGTCTACACCGCCTACAGCACCCGCGCCTCCGACCAGGGCCCCAACGCCGGCCAGAACGACAACGGCCCGGTGATGATGGAAATCCTCGACCTGCGCCAGGAACTGGCCCAGCTGCTGGGCTTCGAGCACTTCTCCGACCTGAGCCTGGCCACCAAGATGGCCGAGTCCACCCCGCAGGTGCTGGGCTTCCTCCGTGACCTGGCCAAGCGCAGCAAGCCGTTCGCCGCCAAGGACCTGGAAGAGCTCAAGGCCTTCGCCGCCGAGCGTGGCGTGGCTGACCTGCAAAGCTGGGACGTGGGCTATTTCAGCGAGAAGCTGCGTGAGCAGCGCTACAGCATTTCCCAGGAAATCCTGCGCGCGTACTTCCCCATCGACAAAGTGCTGTCCGGTCTCTTCACCATCGTGCAGAAGCTGTACGGCATCGAGATCAAGGAACTCTCCGGCTTCGACACCTGGCACCCGGACGTGCGCCTATTCGAAATCAGCGAGAACGGCCAGCACGTCGGCCGCTTCTTCTTCGACCTCTACGCCCGCTCCAACAAGCGTGGCGGTGCCTGGATGGATGGCGCCCGGGACAAGCGCCGCAATGCCCATGGCGATCTGATCAGCCCGGTGGCCAACCTGGTCTGCAACTTCACCCCGGCGGTGGGCGACAAGCCGGCCCTGCTGACCCACGACGAGGTCACCACCCTCTTTCACGAATTCGGCCACGGTCTGCACCACCTGCTCACCCGTGTCGAACATGCCGGCGCCTCTGGCATCAACGGCGTGGCCTGGGACGCGGTGGAGCTGCCCAGCCAGTTCATGGAGAACTGGTGCTGGGAGCCGGAAGGCCTGGCGCTGATTTCCGGTCACTACCAGACCGGCGAAGCCCTGCCCCAGGACCTCCTGGACAAGATGCTGGCAGCGAAGAACTTCCAGTCCGGCATGATGATGGTGCGCCAGCTGGAGTTCTCCCTGTTCGACTTCGAACTGCACGCCACCCACGGTGACGGCCGTGCCGTGCTCGATGTGCTCGAAGCGATCCGCGACGAAGTGGCGGTGATGCGCCCGCCGGCCTTCAACCGCTTCGCCAACAGCTTTGCGCACATCTTCGCCGGCGGTTACGCGGCCGGTTACTACAGTTACAAGTGGGCGGAAGTGCTGTCCGCCGATGCCTTCTCCCGCTTCGAGGAAGAAGGCGTGCTCAACCCGGCCACCGGCCGCGCCTTCCGCGACGCCATTCTGGCCCGTGGCGGCTCTCAGGAACCGATGGTGCTGTTCGTCGACTTCCGTGGTCGCGAACCCTCCATTGACGCCCTGCTGCGCCACAGTGGCCTCTCGGAGGATGCCGCATGACGACGACCACGAAGCGCTTCATCGCCGGGGCTGTCTGCCCGGCCTGCAGCGAGATGGACAAGATCCGGATGTGGGACGAAGACGGCGTGCCGCACCGCGAATGCGTGGCCTGCGGCTACACCGACACGCTCAACGCCCAGGGCCAGTCCGTGCCCAAGGAGCTGGGTACGCGGGTCAACCAGGTGAAGCCCAAGCCGGCCGATCCGAAGGTGCAGGGGGTGCAGTTCTTCCCCAATCCCAAGCTGAAGAAGCCCAGCGAGTAACCCGAACGCCAAGGAGGGCTCATGTGGCATCTGGTGTGCGGCGATGTGGCGGCGGTCGGTGTTCGCCGGGTGATTGGCGATGCCGTGGCCGACGCACATCTTCGCGTGCTGCGTGATGACCTGGCGGTAGGCCCGCTGGTGGACATCGACCAGCCCCCCTGCGCCGCTCGCGCGCAGTATTGGCTGGCGGTCTGGCCGAGTGCGGTGACGCCCCGGCCGGATTTCGCCAGCGGCCTTTGCGCCGATGCCGACTGGCTCGCCGGGCTGCAACAGCAGGATCAACCGGTCACCGTCTGGCATGGCGACAGCTGCTCCGAACAGCTGTTGCTGGCCCGTGTAGCCGCTGCACTGGAAGGCAGTGACCTACCGCTCTGGGAGGTGGCTTGCGGCACCGGCGACAGCCGTGTCCAGCGGCGCCGCGCCGTGGGCATGATCGAGCCTTCGGTTCTGAGTGATTACTACCTGCCACGGCAAATCGATGCCGGGCGCCGGTCCCGGCTGGCCGCACAGTGGCACGCTGCCGTGGCCGCCAACGCGGATATCCGCCGCTGGCGCGACGACGATTTCCATGGAGAGGACCACAGCCTGGTGGATGCCGTGCTGCTTGCCGCCTGTACCCCCGACTGGCAACCGCTGCCTCGCGTGATGGCTGAGCTGATGGGACACAACGACGGCTTCTTCGCCACGGACTTCTTCACCCTATGGCGCGCCCGTGAACTGGCCGCCAAGGGGTGCATCGAACTGGGTGGTAACGCCGGTCAGCACGGCTACGGTGGACTGATGGTCCGTCTCGCGTAGGTTGGCGCTGAGCGTAGCGAAGCCCAACGCCCAAGGCCGAGACCGTGCACTGTTGGGCCTCGCGGAGCTCGGCCCAACCTACGGGAAGCCTGCTCTCGTGGGAGCGAATTCATTCGCGATGGGGCAGCGAAGCGGGCCGGGATCGACTTGTGCCGCTCGGCAGACAGGGCTAGGCGTCGGAAAGATCTGCATATACTGTATGAATATACAGTTTGTGAGGTTCATCCCATGCCTGCCCCTCTCCCGCCCCGTGGCCGCGGCACGGCCAGCAATCCTTTCAACCGTTTTGCGCCGACCACGTCAGTGGCGATGGACGATGGCTGGTTCCAGGAGGTCCCGCCCAGCCGTGCGACCGAGGTCCGGCAGGAAACCGCGAAGAGCATCATCACCCGCAACCAGTCGCCGGACCTGCCGTTCGACCGCTCGGTGAACCCCTACCGGGGCTGCGAGCATGGCTGCATCTACTGCTACGCCCGGCCCAGCCACGCTTACTGGGACATGTCGCCGGGGCTGGATTTCGAGACCCGGCTGATCGCCAAGACCAACGCCGTCGCCCTGCTCGAACAGCAGCTGTCCAAACCCGGCTACCAGTGCGCGCCGATCAACCTCGGCTCCAACACCGACCCCTACCAGCCCATCGAGCGCGAATACCGCCTCACCCGCCAGACCCTCGAAGTGCTGCTGCGCTACCGCCACCCGGTGACCATCGTCACCAAGGGTTCGCTGGTACTGCGTGACCTCGACCTGCTCACGCAACTGGCGGAACAGAACCTCGTGGCGGTGATGATCAGCCTCACCACCCTGGACGACGAACTGAAGCGCATCCTCGAACCCCGTGCCGCCGCGCCTTCGGCCCGACTGCGGGCCATCCGCGTGCTGCGGGAGCATCACATTCCGGTGGGTGTGCTCTGTTCGCCGATGATTCCGATGATCAACGACATGGAGCTGGAAGCCCTGCTGGAGGCGGCCCGGGATCAGGGTGCGCGGCAGGCGTCCTACCTGCTGCTGCGATTGCCTCGGGAGGTCGGGCCGTTGTTCGAGGAATGGCTGCAGGCGCATTACCCGCAGCGGGCCGCCCATGTGATGAGCATCATCCGCCAGTGCCGGGGCGGTGAAATCTACGACAGCCGTTTCGGCCACCGCTTCAAGGGCGAGGGCCCCTTCGCCGAGCTGCTGGCACAGCGTTTTGCCGTGGCCATTCGCAAGCTTGGGTTGAACCGACGTCGGGACTATGAACTGGATTGTTCACGCTTCTGTCCACCCGGTGGCCAGATGGCGTTGCTCTGAGTTGTGACTCGGCAGCCTGTAACGACAGTCCTGTAGGAATTCAAATGCCGGCAATCAGTGGATAATGATCGGCAGACCAGACAATTCCTACGATGACCGAGGTTGGCAGCATGAGCAACGAGCACGACAAGCAACGTGGTGAGAGTGCGGAAGAGGCCCTGCGGAACATAGTCGATGGCTTCCAGCGGTTCCGCGACGAGGTCTTCCCGCAGCAGGAGGCGTTGTTCAAGAAGCTCGCCCACGAGCAGAAACCTCGCGCCATGTTCATTACTTGCGCCGATTCGCGCATCGTTCCCGAGCTGATCACCCAGAGTTCGCCCGGCGACCTGTTCGTCACCCGTAACGTCGGCAACGTGGTACCGCCCTACGGTCAGATGAACGGCGGCGTCTCCACCGCCATCGAGTTCGCCGTCATGGCCCTCGGCGTGCACCACATCATCATCTGCGGCCATTCCGACTGCGGCGCCATGAAGGCGGTGATGGACCCGCAGACCCTGGAGCGCATGCCCACCGTAAAGGCCTGGCTGCGCCACGCTGAAGTGGCCAAGGTGGTGGTCCAGGAAAACTGCGGTTGCGCCAGCCACGAATCCCTGGCGGTGCTGACCGAAGAGAACGTGGTGGCCCAGCTCGACCATCTGCGTACCCATCCCTCGGTGGCGGCGCGCCTGGCCAGCGGCCAGCTGTTCATCCACGGCTGGGTCTATGACATCGAGACGTCCGTCATCAAGGCGTATGACGCCGAACAGGGCCGCTTCCGTGTCATTGGCGACGGCCCGCTGCCGATGGCCACGCCAAAGCCGCGCTACCAGGCTGAGTGATGAAGAAAGGGGCTGCCGAGGCAGCCCCTTTCTATTTCGCGGATGGGCAGCGGCCTACAGTCACCCCTCTCCCATTGGGAGAGGGGGCGGGGTGAGGGAGGGCCGGCTTCGCTCGGTGCTTTTTCGCGAATGAATTCGCTCCTACGGGTGGCTTTGGGGGCGAACTTCAACCTGCTGCGCGCTGCCCCTGGTTCAGCTGCAACTCGACGCCCAATTGCTGCGACAGGCAAGGCCAGCGCTTCCAGGCCGCCTCCACCTTGGGGTCGTGCAGTTGCTGGCGGTAGGCCTGGGCCGAGGGCAGGCTGAACACCTCGTCATCCAGCAGGCCGTCCACAGCGTGATGCACGGCCTCGTCCAGCTGGTTGGCGAAGGGTTCGCCGATCAGCGCGTGGGCGATCAGGTTGGCCACCGTGGTATCCAGCGGGATCAGCGGCTGGCCGAAATGCACGATGTAACGGTCGTTGACTTCCTCTACCAGGCGATGGGCCAGGTAGGCCTCGTCGAGCAGGCCTTCCAGGCCGTTGTGACCGGTCATCACGGCCGGAGGCTGGAGGAAGAACTGCTCGGCCACCTGCAGCACCGGCTTGATCCGCACCTCGATCCCGGCTTCGCGGGCGACATTGGCGGCGGCATCCAGCACGTCGGGGACCTGTTCCACATAAGCGGCGATGAAGCGGGCAAGCACGCCCTGGGCATCCTCTGCCGGCAGGCGAATGGCGGGGTGCAGGCTGGCGACCTGGGATTCCAGTATCCGGGCCAGTTGGGCGGAGGCGGCTTCGTGTTGTAGGGCGCGCTGGATGACTTCGCGCAGTGCGGCGGTGTTCATGACTGCTCCTGAAAAGGACATGGCGGTTGCAGGTGAATGAAAAGTTGAAGACAAGACCTTAGCTCGCTCAGCGGAACTGCTAAGACCGGATTGTCATAATTTCTTCGCAGTTATGCGGGCAGGCTATAAAGGCACTTTGCCATTTGCTTCCAGCCCGCGCCAGCCGTGGCCTTTAGAACAAGGCTTGCGCGGATTCGGCTATTTCCCCGGTCGCGTTGCGCACCGAAAGTCCCTGTCTATACTCCGACTCGAAAGGCATTACCTGATGGAACCCGACTGTGCACCTGCGTGCCGAGGTCGGCGGTCCGAGTGTGGTAGTCCGGACAGCCGTCCCCAAGCCGTTGGCCCAGCCGGCGGGATAACAAGAACGAGAAGGGGAACCCGCAATGATGCGACATCCACGAGTCTGGATGGGACTCCTGCTGTGGTTTGTTTTCTGCCAGGCGGAGGCTGCCTGGACAGTCAACATGGCGCCCGGGGCAACCGAGGTCAGCCGCACCGTATTCGATCTGCACATGACCATCTTCTGGATCTGCGTCGTCATCGGCGTACTGGTCTTCGGTGCCATGTTCTGGTCGATGATCATCCACCGTCGCTCCACCGGCCAGCAGCCGGCGCATTTCCACGAGAGCACCACGGTGGAAATCCTCTGGACCGTCGTGCCCTTCGTCATCCTCGTGCTGATGGCGGTGCCGGCGACCAAGACCCTGATCGACATCTACGACACCTCCGAATCCGGTCTGGATGTACAGGTCACCGGTTACCAGTGGAAATGGCACTACAAGTACCTGGGCCAGGACGTGGAGTTCTTCAGCAACCTGGCCACGCCCAGCGAGCAGATTCACAACAAGGCGCCCAAGGACGAGCATTACCTGCTGGAAGTCGACCAGCCGCTGGTGGTGCCGGTGGGCACCAAGGTGCGCTTCCTGATTACCGCCGCCGACGTGATCCACTCCTGGTGGGTGCCGGCGCTGGCGGTGAAGAAGGACGCCATCCCCGGCTTCGTCAACGAATCCTGGACCCGCATCGAGAAGCCCGGCATCTACCGTGGCCAGTGCACCGAGTTGTGCGGCAAGGATCACGGCTTCATGCCGATCGTGGTCGAGGCCAAGTCCAAGGAAGACTTCGCCAAGTGGCTGGCCGCTCGCAAGGAAGAGACCGCCAAGCTCAAGGAGCTGACCGACAAGGAATGGACGCGTGAGGAGTTGGTGGCGCGTGGCGACAAGATCTACCACACCACCTGCGCAGCCTGTCACCAGCCTGAGGGCCAGGGCTTGCCACCCATGTTCCCGGCACTCAAGGGCTCGAAGATCGCCACCGGTCCCAAGGCCGATCACCTGAACATCGTCTTCCACGGCAAGCAGGGCACTGCCATGGCCGCCTTCGGCAAGCAGCTGTCCGAAGTCGACATTGCCGCCGTCATTACCTACGAGCGCAACGCCTGGGGCAACAACATGGGCGACATGGTGACTCCGAAGGAAGTGCTGGCCCTGAAACAGGGGGAAGGCCAATGAAGAAGACACCGGCCTATATGGAGACGGACATGAGTGCAGTGATCGATCACGATCATGCCGGACATGATCACCATCACGGTCCCGCCAAGGGCCTGATGCGCTGGGTGCTCACGACCAACCACAAGGACATCGGCACGATGTACCTGTGGTTCAGCTTCACCATGTTCCTGCTGGGCGGGTCCATGGCGATGGTGATCCGCGCCGAGCTGTTCCAGCCCGGCCTGCAGATCGTGCAGCCGGAGTTCTTCAACCAGATGACCACCATGCATGGTCTGATCATGGTGTTCGGTGCCGTGATGCCGGCCTTCGTCGGCCTGGCCAACTGGATGATCCCGCTGATGATCGGCGCGCCGGACATGGCCCTGCCGCGGATGAACAACTTCAGCTTCTGGCTGCTGCCGGCCGCCTTCGGCCTCCTGGTCAGCACGCTGTTCACCGCAGGCGGCGGACCCAACTTCGGCTGGACCTTCTACGCGCCGCTGTCCACGACCTACGCGCCGGAAAGCGTCACCTACTTCATCTTCGCCATCCACCTGATGGGCATCAGCTCGATCATGGGCGCGATCAACGTGATCGCCACCATCCTCAACCTGCGCGCCCCGGGCATGACCCTGATGAAGATGCCGCTGTTCGTCTGGACCTGGCTGATCACCGCCTTCCTGCTGATCGCGGTGATGCCGGTGCTGGCCGGTTGCGTGACCATGATGCTGATGGACATCCACTTCGGCACCAGCTTCTTCAGCGCGGCCGGTGGTGGTGATCCGGTGCTGTTCCAGCACGTGTTCTGGTTCTTCGGCCACCCCGAGGTGTACATCATGATCCTGCCCGCCTTCGGTGCGGTCAGCTCGATCATCCCGGCCTTCTCGCGCAAGCCGCTGTTCGGCTACACCTCGATGGTCTACGCCACCGCGTCCATCGCCTTCCTCTCCTTCATCGTCTGGGCGCACCACATGTTCACCGTGGGCATCCCGCTGACCGGTGAGCTGTTCTTCATGTTCGCCACCATGCTGATCGCCGTGCCCACCGGGGTGAAGGTGTTCAACTGGGTGACCACCATGTGGGAAGGCTCGCTGACCTTCGAGACGCCCATGCTGTTCGCCGTGGCCTTCGTCATCCTGTTCACCATCGGCGGTTTCTCCGGGCTGATGCTGGCCATCGCCCCGGCGGACTTCCAGTACCACGACACCTACTTCGTGGTGGCGCACTTCCACTACGTGCTGGTGCCCGGCGCCATCTTCGGCATCTTCGCCTCGGCCTACTACTGGCTGCCGAAGTGGACCGGCCACATGTACGACGAGACCCTCGGCAAGCTGCACTTCTGGATGAGCTTCATCGGCATGAACATGGCGTTCTTCCCCATGCACTTCGTGGGGCTGGCGGGCATGCCGCGGCGGATTCCGGACTACAACCTGCAGTTCGCCGACTTCAATATGATCTCGTCCATCGGTGCGTTCACCTTCGGGGCCACCCAGTTCCTCTTCCTGTTCATCGTCATCAAGTGCATTCGTAGCGGCAAGAAAGCCCCGGCCAAACCCTGGGACGGTGCCGAGGGCCTGGAGTGGACGGTGCCATCGCCGGCGCCCTACCACACCTTCACCACGCCGCCGGAAGTGAAGTGAGATGAACGGGGAAATGAGCACTCGCCGCCTGATCCCGCGCCTGCTGGTGCTGGTGGTGGCGATGTTCGGCTTCGGTTTCGCCCTGGTGCCGATGTACGACGTGATGTGCCAGGCGTTCGGCATCAATGGCAAGACCACTGGATCGGCCTACGAAGGCACCCAGACCGAAGACCAGCAGCGCCAGGTGCGGGTGCAGTTCCTCGCCACCAACGCGGCGGGGATGAGCTGGGAATTCCGCCCCAAGGCGGACGACCTGGTGGTGCACCCGGGGGCGAGCAACGAGATGCTGTTCATCGCCTTCAACCCCACCGACAAGCCGATGACGGCCCAGGCCATCCCGAGCGTGGCGCCGTCCAAGGCTGCGGCGTTTTTCCACAAGACCGAATGCTTCTGTTTCACCCAGCAGGTCCTGCAGCCCGGCCAGCGCATCGAGATGCCGGTGCGCTTCATCGTCGACCGCGACCTGCCGGCCGATGTGCATCACCTGACCCTCGCTTACACGCTGTTCGATATCACTGCCCGCCAGCCACCCGTCGCCAGGAATGGCGGCTGACGGGCCGATAAGGAGAACAACAACAATGGCAAGTCACGAGCACTATTACGTACCCGCCCAGAGCAAGTGGCCGATCATCGCCACGATCGGCATGCTCACCACGGTCTACGGCGTGGGCACCTGGTTCAACGACCTCAAGGCGGCTCGTCCCGAATCCAACGGGCCGATCATCTTCTTCGTCGGCGGCTTGATCCTGGCCTACATGCTGTTCGGCTGGTTCGGCAACGTGATCCGCGAGAGCCGGGGCGGCCTGTACAGCGGGCAGATGGACCGTTCCTTCCGCTGGGGGATGAGCTGGTTCATCTTCTCCGAGGTGATGTTCTTCGCCGCCTTCTTCGGCGCCCTCTTCTATGTGCGCCACTTCGCCGGCCCCTGGCTGGGCGGCGATGGTGCCAAGGGCATCGCCAACATGCTCTGGCCGAACTTCGAATACGCCTGGCCGCTGCTGAACAACCCGGATTCCAAGCTGTTCCCGCCACCCAAGGCGGTGATCGATCCGTGGCACCTGCCGCTGATCAACACCATCCTGCTGGTGAGCTCCAGTTTCACCGTGACCTTCGCCCACCATGCTCTGCGCAAGAACAAGCGCGGTCCGCTCAAGGCCTGGCTGGCGCTGACCATCCTGCTGGGCGCGACCTTCCTGAGCTTCCAGGCCGAGGAGTACATCCACGCCTACAGGGAGCTGGGGCTGACCCTGGGCTCGGGCATCTACGGCGCCACTTTCTTCATGCTCACCGGCTTCCACGGTGCCCACGTGACCCTGGGCGCGCTGATCCTGACGGTGATGCTGGTGCGCATCCTGCGCGGCCACTTCGACCCCGACCACCACTTCGGCTTCGAGGCGGCGGCCTGGTATTGGCACTTCGTGGATGTGGTGTGGATCGGCCTGTTCACCTTCGTCTACGTGCTGTGAAGGCGGTGGCTGGAGGCGGGGGTCTCTGGCTTACCAGGTGACATGAGAAACGAACTGGCCGCTGTAGAAACCCCAGGCGATGAGTGCCAGGGTCCCGGCGGCCAGGATTACACGAACCGTTAACGCATTGACCACGCGGGAGCTGCGGCCTTCGTCCTTGACCAGGAAGAAAAGACCGCTGAACAGGCTCACCACGGTGGCGAGCAGCATGAGGACGATCGCAGCTTTCAGCATGCGTGACTCCGGGGGAAGGGGGATGTTGTGCAGTATAGCCAGCCCTGTTCAGCCTCACGGAAGGCGCCCATGAGCGTTTTCCGGCCGGGACTCGCGCCCACGCTGGTGGTGCTGGCGCTGCTGCCCGTGCTGCTGGGCCTGGGGTTCTGGCAGCTGTCCCGCGCCGAGGAAAAACGCCAGCTGCTGGCTGCGGCCGAGGCACTGCGCATCGCTGGTCCCATCGGCCTCGACTCCCTGGCCTCCCATCCCGATCCCGCCTGGCTGCGCGTGCGCCTGCACGGCCATTTCGATGCCGACCACAGCCTGCTGCTGGACAGCCGCATCCGCGACGGCAAGGCCGGCGTCGAGCTGCTGCAACCCTTTCAGGATGCTGGCGGCCAATGGGTCCTGATCAACCGTGGCTGGCTGCCCTGGCCGGACCGCCGCATCCCGCCGGCCTTCGACACCCCAGCCGGCGAGCTGGATCTGGTCGCCTGGGTCTACGTGCCACCGGGCGCCGCATTCGAACTCAAGCACCTGGAAACCTCGGGCTGGCCGCAGCTGGTCAACCAGGTGGATGCCGCCGCGTTCTGGCAGCACCTGGGGCGCGATGGCCTGCCCCTGGAGCTGCGCCTGGAAGAAGGCCCGGCAGGCTACCGCACCGACTGGCCGGTGGTGGCCATGGGGCCGGAAAAGCACATCGGTTACGCCGTGCAGTGGTTCGCCCTGGCGGCGGCCCTGCTCGGCCTCTTCATCTATTACGGACTGCGCAAAGGACGGGAGAACAACCATGAACCCAGCACTCGCCATGCCTGAGGCCGCGCCGCCGCGCCGTCGTGGCCGCATCCAGCTGCTGCTGATCCTGATGGTGGTGATCGGCCCGATGATGCTCGCCACGGCCATGTACAAGTTCAGCTTCTGGGTGCCGGAAGGGCGCAGCTTCCACGGCGCCCTCATCGGCAATGGACAGACCCTCGCCGACCTCGGCGTGCAGGACGCCGCACCGCAGGACACCTGGCAACTGCTGGTCACCGCGCCGGCCGGCTGTGAGGCCGACTGTCAGGCGCTGGTGTACGTCGCGCGGCAGATCCACATCGGCCTCGGCCGCGACGCGTCCCGCGCCACTCACGCCCTGGCCGTCACCGAGGTGCGGGCCGACTACGCCGACACGCTCAAACAGGAATACCCGCAATTGAAACGCTACGGCCTGGATGCGGTCACCTACGGTAAGGCCACCGAGAACCTCGGCGGTGCCCAGCTGTGGATCGTCGACCCCCACGGCAATCTCGTTCTGCGCTACGACGGCACCACGAAGGGCAAGCAGATCCTCAACGACCTGCGCCACCTGCTGAAGCTTTCCAATATCGGTTGATCGACCCCTTTCTCCGGAAAGGTGAGGAGCGGCTGCTGTGGATACCTACAAGAACCGGCCCGGATTCCGCCTTGCCCTGTTCGCCACCCTGCTGGCGCTGGTGGTGGTGTTGCTGGGCGCCTACACCCGCCTGACCCACGCCGGCCTCGGCTGCCCCGACTGGCCCGGCTGCTACGGCTTCATCAGCGTGCCCGAGACGGAGGCTCAGCTGGCCCACGCCGAGGCCAACTTCCCCCATGCACCGGTGGAAGCGCAGAAGGGCTGGAACGAGATGGTCCACCGCTACTTCGCCGGCACCCTCGGGCTGCTGATCCTTGGCCTCGCCGTCCATGCGCTGCGCCAGCGCGGCCGGGATGGCCAGCCGCTCAAGCTGCCGCTGGTGCTGCTGGGCGTGGTGATCGCCCAAGCCGCCTTCGGCATGTGGACGGTCACCCTGCAACTCTGGCCCCAGGTGGTCACCGCCCATTTGCTGGGCGGCTTCACCACATTGTCCTTGCTGCTCTTGCTCAGCCTGCGGCTGTCCAACGCCTTCCCGCCCCTGGCGCTGCCCGCGCGGCTGCGGCGCTGGGCGGCACTGGGGCTGGCGCTGGTGATCGGGCAGATCGCCCTGGGTGGCTGGGTCAGCTCCAACTACGCGGCGGTCGCCTGTGTCGACCTGCCCACCTGTCATGGCCAGTGGTGGCCGGCGATGGACTTCGCCAACGGCTTCCACCTGACCCAGCACATCGGCCCCAACTATTTGGGCGGGCAACTGGACAGCGACGCCCGCACCGCCATCCACCTGACCCACCGCCTCGGCGCCCTGGTCGTCACCCTGGTGCTGCTGGCGCTGGCCTGGCAGCTGCGGGGCGCTGGCCTCAAGGGACTGGCCGGGTTGCTGCTGGCGGCCCTGTGCCTGCAGGTGGGCCTGGGTATCAGCAACGTGATCTTCCACCTGCCGCTGCCGGTGGCGGTGGCCCACAACGGTGGCGGCGCCCTGTTGCTGCTGGTGCTGGTTTCAGTGAATTACCGGGTGCGCAGCCCGGCCCTTCATGTAGGAGCGAGCTCTGCTCGCGAAAGAGGGGAAACCGGGGATTCGCGAGCAGAGCTCGCGTCTACGGTGCTCACCTCGCACAGCAAATAAGGAGAACACGCCATGGCCACTCTGCTCAGCCAAGGACACAGTGAGGTCCGCGCCAGCTGGCGCGATTACCTGGAACTGACCAAGCCCAAGGTGGTGGTGCTGATGCTGATCACCTCGCTGGTCGGCATGTTCCTCGCCACCCGCGCCGGGGTGCCGTGGGAGGTGTTGCTGTTCGGCAACCTCGGCATCGGCCTCTGTGCCGGCGCGGCGGCGGCGGTCAACCACGTGGTGGACCGGCGCATCGACTCGATCATGGCGCGGACCCTCAAGCGCCCGGTGGTGAATGGCCGGGTATCGCCGGTGGCCGCCCTCAGCTTCGCCTTCGTCCTGGCGGTGGCCGGGCAGGCTCTGCTGCTGGCCTTCACCAATGAGCTGACTGCCTGGCTGACCCTGGCCTCGCTGGTGGGTTATGCGGTGCTCTACACCGGCTTTCTCAAGCGCGCCACACCGCAGAACATCGTCATCGGCGGCCTCGCCGGCGCCGCGCCGCCGCTGCTGGGCTGGGTCGCCGTCACCGGCCATCTGTCCGCCGAGCCGCTGCTGCTGGTGCTGATCATCTTCGCCTGGACCCCTCCGCATTTCTGGGCGCTGGCCATCCATCGCAAGGCCGAATACGCCAAGGCCGACATCCCCATGCTGCCGGTGACCCATGGCGAGCACTACACCAAGGTGCACATCCTGCTCTACACCCTGGTGATGTTCGCCGTGAGCCTGCTGCCCTACGCGATCCACATGAGCGGTGTGCTGTACCTGGCCTGCGCCGCGGTCCTCGGTGCGCGCTTCCTGCAGTGGGCCTGGGTGCTGTACCGTGACAGCAGACCGCACGCGGCGATCAAGACCTTCAAGTACTCTATCGCCTACCTTTTCCTGCTGTTCATCGCCCTGCTGGTGGACCACTACCTGTTGCTGAACCTATGACCAGAATCCAGAAAACCGTCTTCGTCCTCGTTGCCATCGTCGCCCTGGTGCTCGGCCTTACCGTGCACCGGGTGCTGACCAGCGAGGGCCAGGCCGACCCCACCAAGCTGCTGGATGCCGGCATCGTCCTGCTGCCCCAGAGCCGCACCTTGCCGGAGCTGGCCATGGTCGACCAGAACGGCGAGAAGGTCCTGGTGGACCAGCTCAAGGACAAGTGGAGCCTGGTATTCTTCGGCTACACCTTCTGCCCGGACGTCTGCCCCACCACCCTGGCGCAGATGCGTGAACTGAAGGGCCTGTTGCCGCAGCAGGCGCAGGACAACCTGCGCTTCGTCTTCGTCAGCATCGACCCGAACCGCGACACCCCGCAGCAGATCAAGCAGTACCTGAACTACTTCGACCCGAGCTTCGTCGGCGTCACCAGCGACCTGCCCACCCTGCAGAAGCTGGCCAACGCGGTGAGCATCCCCTTCATCCCGGCCGACACCAGCAAGGAAAACTACACCGTGGACCACAGCGGCAACCTGGTGGTCCTCGGCCCGGATGGCACCCAGCGCGGCTTCATCCGCTCGCCGCTGAACAACCAGAAGCTCAAGGAGCAGCTGCCGGGGCTGGTGGCGCCGAAGAGCTGACGCGAATCGGGCGTACTGCGCAGGGTGCGCTGCGCGCACCGAAATCCTGGCACGGGGCTCCTGGTGCGCACGGCGCACCCTACGATCAAGCCAGGCGCGCTAACCAGACGCCCACAAAAAAGCCCGCTCACTGAGCGGGCTTTTTCATTCAACCGGATGCGATCAGAACGCCGGCACCACGGCGCCCTTGTACTTCTCCTCGATGAACTTCTTCACCTCGGGGCTGTGCAGGGCCTTGGCCAGTTTCTGCATGTCGGCGTTGTTCTTGTTGTCCTCGCGGGCTACCAGGATGTTCACGTAGGGCGAGTCGGAACCTTCGATCACCAGGGCGTCCTTGGTGGGGTTCAGCTTGGCTTCCAGGGCGTAGTTGGTGTTGATCAGCGCCAGGTCCACCTGGTTCAGCACGCGCGGCAGGGTGGCGGCTTCCAGTTCGCGGATCTTGAT
Source organism: Pseudomonas sp. LFM046 (assembly GCF_000949385.2). Classification (NCBI taxonomy): domain Bacteria; kingdom Pseudomonadati; phylum Pseudomonadota; class Gammaproteobacteria; order Pseudomonadales; family Pseudomonadaceae; genus Pseudomonas; species Pseudomonas sp. LFM046. Next base: position 5,848,977 of record NZ_JYKO02000001.1, read on the forward strand.
GCCCTTCGGGTTCTCGACGATGTCCTTCGGGGTGGCGGTGATGCTGGTGTTGTCTTTCAGCTTGATCACGCCGGCCTTGTCCAGCAGCAGCAGGGCGCGGCCGCCGTTGGTGGCGTCGTTGGGGATGACCACCTGGGCGCCTTCGGGCAGCTCGGCCAAGGACTTCACCTTGCTGGAGTAGGCGCCGAAGGGCTCCACGTGCACGCCGGTCACGGATTCCAGCTTCACCTTGGTCTTGCGAGCCTTGTTGAACTCGTCGAGATACGGCTGGTGCTGGAAGAAGTTGGCGTCCAGGCGGCCTTCGGCGACCTGCACGTTGGGCTGCACGTAGTCGGTGAAGACTTTCACCTGCAGGTCCACGCCTTCCTTCGCCAGCTGTGGCTTGATGAATTCGAGGATCTCCGCGTGGGGCACCGGCGTGGCGGCCACTTTCAGGGTGTCGGCCTGGGCGGAGAGGGCGGAGAGGGCGGCGAAGGCCACCAGCAGTTTTTTCATGAGCGGCTCCTTGTGGGAAGTCATCGGGCCGGCGCGGGCAGGCGCCGGCGGCAGGTCATTTACGGGAGAAGTGCACCACCAGCTTGTCGCCGACGGTTTGCAGGATCTGTACGAGCACCAGCAGCAGGACGACGGTGACCACCATCACGTCGGTCTGGAAGCGCTGGTAGCCGAAGCGGATGGCCAGGTCGCCGAGACCGCCCGCGCCCACCACGCCCGCCATGGCGGTGTAGGACACCAGGGTGATGGCGGTGACGGTGATGGCGGCGAAGATGCCCGGTCGGGCTTCCGGCAGCAGGGCGTTCCAGATGATCTGGCGGGTGGTCGCGCCCATGGCCTGGGTGGCTTCGAGGATGCCCCGGTCCACCTCGCGCAGGGCGGTTTCCACCAGGCGCGCGAAGAACGGCGTAGCGCCCACCACCAGCGGCGGGATGGCCCCGGCGACACCCAGGGAGGTGCCGGTGACGAACACGGTGAAGGGGATCATCACGATCAGCAGGATGATGAAGGGCAGCGAGCGCAGTACGTTCACCACCAGCGACAGCAGGGCGTAAACGGCCTTCTGTTCGAACAGCTGGCGCGGGCCGGTGAGGAACAGCAGCACGCCGAGCGGCAGGCCCAGCAGCACGGTGAACAGCAGCGAGCCACCCAGCATCAGGAAGGTGTCGAGGGTGGCGAGCCAGATTTCGTACCAGTCGATATTGGCGAGCAGGGCGTCCATCAGCGCAGGATCTCCAGGTGCACGTCCGCCTCGCGGAAGCAGCCAAGCGCGGCGTCGATGTCGCCGCCGGTCAGGGCCAGGGTCAACTGGCCGTAGGGGGTGTCCTTGATCCGGTCGATACGGCCGGCCAGGATGCTGTAGTCCACGCCGGTCTGGCGAGCCACGGTGCCCAGCAGCGGGGCGTAGGTGGCTTCGCCACGGAAGGTCAGGCGCAGGATGCGGCCACTGACGTGGGCGAAGTCATCGTGCTGCTCGCCTTCGTCCACCTGCTCGTCCTCCAGCACGAAGCGCTGGGTGGTGGCGTGTTGCGGGTGCAGGAACACGTCGGCTACCGGGCCTTGCTCAACGATCACGCCGCCATCCATCACGGCCACGCGGTCGCAGACGCGACGGATCACGTCCATCTCGTGGGTGATCAGGACGATGGTGAGGTTGAGTTCGCGGTTGATCTCGGCCAGCAATTGCAGCACCGAGGCAGTGGTCTGCGGGTCGAGGGCGCTGGTGGCTTCGTCGCAGAGCAGGATCTTCGGCTGGGTGGCCAGGGCGCGGGCAATGCCGACGCGCTGCTTCTGGCCGCCGGACAGCTGCGCCGGGTACTTGCGGGCGTGGTCGCTGAGGCCGACGCGGGCCAGCAGTTCGGCCACGCGGCGATCGATCTCGGTGCGGGACAGTTCGCCGGCCAGCTTCAGCGGCAGGGCGACGTTGTCGGCCACGGTCTTGGAGGACAGCAGGTTGAAGTGCTGGAAGATCATCCCGACGCGCTGACGGAAGCGGCGCAGGCCCTCGCTGTCGAGGGCGGTGATGTCTTCGCCTTCGATGACGATGCGACCGCCGGTGGGTTCTTCGAGGCGGTTGATCAGGCGCAGCAGGGTGCTCTTGCCGGCGCCCGAATGGCCGATCAGGCCGAACACTTCGCCGCGCTGGATGGCGAGGTCGGTTGGCTGCAGGGCCGGGATTTCGCGGCCTTCGACGCGGTACGCCTTGTGGACGTTATGGAATTCGATCACTGCGGAAACCTTGTGGGTTCGTCGTTAGCCGGAACGGCTAAAAACCGGCAAGTTTACCTGCTGGCACATAGGCACAGAAAATCTTTATGGACCTATGGCTATAGCATCAGGGAATAAGCGACAGACGGACTCCGACTAGTCTAGACGCCGTCCAGCCCGCGCGTTCAGTGGCGCGGGCTAAGTACCAGGCGCGGCACCTGGTCGGGGTTCAGGGCCTGGCTGTACTGCGCCTTGAAGCCGGGGTCGAGCTTTTTCACGCGGGCCGAGAGCAGGGCGGCGACCCAGGGATAGTCCTTGGCTTCGCGCACCTGGATTTGCACGGCGCAGTCGTGGGCGACGATGTCGGCCGCCACGCCGTCCAGCAGGCGACGCAGGTTCTCGTTGTCGTCGCGATCCAGCATGGGCATCTCCACCAGCGGCGTCAGGGCACGCAGCGGCTTGGCCGGCTGGGGCTTCTCACCCTGGGGCGCGTTGGGCAGGGCGGTCTGGGCCTGGATGGCGGCAGCCTGGCGCTCGGCTGCTTCGCGGAGCTGGCGGGCGTGTTCCAGGCGCGCGGCGTTTTCCTTGGCGGCAGCGGCTTCGGCGGCGCGGCGGCCTTCTTCGGCCTTGGCTTCGGCGGCCTCCCGGGCCTTGCCGATGGCACCGTCCAGCCCGGTGGTCAGGGCCGGGGCCTGGGGCATCAGGCTGCGGGCGTGGCTCAGGGACTTGGCGGCGTTGTCCAGGTCGCCTTGTTGCAGGGCGTTCTGGCCACGGGTCAGCCAGGCATCGGCCAGCTGGCGCTGATACTGCTCCAGGCGGGTATCGCCGGCGGCAGTGCTTTCCAGAACCTTGAGGCGGCCTTCGGCCTCGGTGAGCTTGCCCTCGGCAATGTCCTGATCGAGATGTCGGAAGCTGGTGACCAGTCCGTCGGTTGGCACTTCGGCGGTCTGCTGGGCGGTCTGGCAGGCAGCCAGCAGCAGGGAAAAGGCGACAACAGGCAGGCAACGAGTGGCGAAAAGCTTCATTCCGGCGGGTCCCTGATTGAGCAAAAAGCGCGCGATTCTACACTGCCGTGCCAATCAGGACAAAAAACAAGGGCAAATCGGACAGGAGAATGGCAGTTCCGGAGGCTATCCAGACGCCCTGGGAGCGAGCCTGCTGGCGATCAGGCTCGCTGCGTCGCTGGCGTGGGTCAGGCGCGTCGCGGCAGGGCGAAGCTGCAGAGGAACAGGCTGGCGGCGGAAACCACGATGGACGGGCCGGCCGGGGTGTCCTTGAACCAGGACAGCGCCAGGCCGGCGCACACCGCCACCAGGCCCAGCAGGCTGGCGCCCAGGGCCATCTGCTCCGGGCTGCGGGCGTGACGCTGGGCGGCGGCTGCCGGAATGATCAGCAAGGACGTGATCAGCAGCACGCCGACGATCTTCATGGCGACGGCAATCACCACGGCGATCAGCAGCATCAGGGCGAGGCGGATGGCGGCCACCGGCAGGCCTTCGACCCGCGCCAGTTCCTCGTGGACGGTGATCGCCAGCAACGGCCGCCACATGGGGATCAGCACCAGCAGCACCAGGGCACTGCCGCCGAGGATCCAGGCCAGGTCGGTGCAGCTCACGGCCAGCAGGTCGCCGAACAGGTAGCCCATCAGGTCGATACGCACTTCACTCATGAAGCTCAGGGCCACCAGGCCCAGGGACAGCGTGCTGTGGGCGAGGATGCCCAGCAGCGTGTCCGAGGCCAGGGGCTGGCGCTGTTGCAGGGTCACCAGCAGCACGGCCAGCAGCACGCAGCCGACGGTCACCGCCAGGGTCGGGCTGACGTCCAGCATCAGGCCGAGGGCCACGCCGAGCAGGGCGGCGTGGGACAGGGTGTCGCCGAAATAGGCCATGCGCCGCCAGACCACGAAGGATCCGAGGGGGCCGGCCACCAGGGCCAGGGCGAGGCCGGCGAGCAGAGCGTTGAGCAGAAAATCAGCCATGGTTGCAGTCGGGGCCGTGCTTGTGGACGGGAGTGAAACGGGTGCCGCTGGGGAAGGGCGTCTTCACCACTTCGCCGTGCAGGTCGTGGGCATGGTCGTGGTGGTGGTGGTAGACGGCGAGGCTCTTGGCGTCCTGGCCGAACAACTCGACGAAGGCCGGGTCGCCGCTGACCTGCTCGGGGTGGCCGGAGCAGCAGACATGGCGGTTGAGGCAGACCACCTGGTCGGTGGCGCTCATCACCAGGTGCAGGTCGTGGGACACCATCAGCACGCCGCAGCCGTGGCGGTCGCGCAGGCGGGTGATCAGGCGGTAGAGCTCGGCCTGGCCGGCGACGTCGACGCCTTGCACCGGTTCGTCCAGCACCAGCAGCTCGGGCTCGCGCAGCAGTGCGCGGGCCAGCAGCACGCGCTGCAATTCGCCGCCGGAGATGTTCTGCAGCGGGCTGTCGATCACGTGGGCGGCGCCCACCTCGTCCAGTGCGGAAAGGGCGGCCTTGCGGTCAACGCCGGGCACCAGGCGCAGGAAGCGCAGCACGGTCAGCGGCAATGTGGCGTCGACCTGGAGCTTCTGCGGCATGTAGCCGATGTGCAGGCGCGGTTTGCGCCAGACGTCGCCCTTGTCCGGCTTGAGCAGGCCGAGCACGGTCCGCACCAGGGTGGTCTTGCCGGCGCCGTTGGGGCCGATCAGGGTGACGATTTCCCCGGCTTTCACGGCCAGGTGCACGTCCTGCAGTACAGGTTGGCCGGCGAAGTCGACGCCAACCTTCTCGAGGCGGATCAGGACATCGCTCATGGGGTCACCTGGCAACTGGCGCAGAGACCGACGATCTCCACGGTCTGGCCCTCGACGACGAAGCCCACGGCCTTGGCGCTGTCTACGATGGCCTGGCTGATGCTCTGCTGCTCCAGTTCGATGGCGGTCTGGCAATTGCGGCAGATGAGGAATTGGCCCTGGTGCGCTTCGCCAGGATGGTTGCAGCCGACGAAGGCGTTGAGGGACGCGATGCGGTGCACCAGGCCGTTCTCCAGGAGGAAATCCAGGGCGCGGTAGACCGTGGGCGGCGCGGCCCGGCGGCCATCTTCCTCGGTCAGCACGCCGAGGATGTCGTAGGCACCCAGCGGCTTGTGGCTCTGCCAGACCAGCTCCAGCACGCGTTTGCGCAGGGCGGTCAGGCGCAGGCCCTCGCGGCTGCAGATGGCATCCGCCTCGGCGAGGGCGTTGGAGACGCAATGGGAATGGTCGTGGGGGCGACAGGCCAGGGGGGCTTTCGCGCTGATCGGCTTGAGCATGGCGGCGACGTCTGGATAAAGAGACGTTATTCTATAACTCTTTTCCCGCCGAGTCTTTGCCGTGCTCCGACTATTCGTCTCCCTGTTCCTCAGTGCCTGCGCCCTGTCGGCCCAGGCCGACGTCCGCCTGCTCACCAGCATCAAGCCGCTGCAGTTGATTGCCGCCGCCGTGCAGGACGGCGCCGGCCAGCCCGACGTGCTGCTGCCCCCCGGCGCCTCTCCGCACCAGTACGCCCTGCGCCCGTCCGATGTGCGCCGGGTTCGTGAGGCGGACTTGTTCTACTGGATCGGCCCCGACCTGGAAGGTTTCCTGCCCCGTGTGCTGCAAGGCCGCGACAAGCCCAGCGTGGCCCTGCAGGGCGAACCCGGCCTGACGCTGCGCCACTTCGAGGCGTTGCACGACGAGCACGAAGGCGAGCAGGACGAACACGAGCACGATCATGACCATCGCCCTGGCTCCCTGGACGCCCACCTCTGGCTGCTGCCGGCCAACGCCCGGGTGATCGCCGCGCGCATGGCCGCCGACCTGGCTGCCGCCGATCCGGCCAACGCCGCTCGCTACCAGGCCAACCTGAAGGCCTTCGATGCGCGTCTCGACCAACTCGATGCCGGCCTCAAGCCGCGCATGGCCAAGGTCGCGGGCAAGCCCTTCTTCGTCTTCCACGAGGCCTTCGACTATTTCGAGTCGGCCTACGGCCTGCGCCATGCCGGCGTGTTCAGCGTCGCCGCCGAGGTGCAGCCCGGTGCCCGGCATGTCGCCGCCATGCGTGAGCGCTTGCAGAAGGCTGGCCCCAGTTGCGTGTTCAGTGAACCGCCGGTGCGCCCGCGCCTGGCCGACACCCTTACCAGCGGCCTCTCGGTACGCCTCGCCGAGCTGGACGCCCTGGGCACGAACGCGCCCGTGGCCGCCAATGGCTACGAGACCCTGCTGCAGAATCTGGGCGACGGCCTGGCGGGGTGCCTGGAAGCGCTTTGATCTCGACCGTAGGGTGCGCTGTGCGCACCAAGGCCGGCGTCAAGGTTACCGGGCGGTACACGCCTGGGCTCCGACTGGTGCGCATGGCGCACCCTACCGTTCTGCGCCATGCCAGCGAGGGGCAGCACCCCGCCTGCTAAGGTGAGAGAGGGGCCGCGGGCCGCATTGATGAGGATCGGCGGCCGGCATTCGTGGTCAGACTAGTCTGGACTCTTCATCGCAGGAGGGCAGCGGATGGCCAGGACAGGAACTCCCAAGCAGGTCCAGGGCAACCACGGCATCGCCTTGCAGGCGGCGTCCGAGGACATCTGGGACAGCAAGTACCGTCTCAAGCACAAGGACGGCACCCCGATCGACCTCACCCCGGACGCCACCTGGCAGCGCGTTGCCCGCGCCCTGTCCGAGGTGGAGGCCGACGCGCCGACCCGTGAGCACTGGTACGAACGCTTCCTCTGGGCGCTGCGCAATGGCGCCATCCCCGCTGGGCGGATCATCTCCAACGCCGGTGCCCAGGACATCAAACCGGCCACGTCCACCATCAACTGCACCGTCTCCGGCACCATCCGCGACTCCATGGACGACATCCTCGCCAAGGTCCATGAGGCGGGGCTTACCCTCAAGGCCGGCTGCGGCATCGGCTACGAATTCAGCACCCTGCGCCCGCGTGGCGCCTATGTCTCCGGGGCCGGCGCGCAGACCAGCGGGCCGCTGTCCTTCATGGATATCTACGACAAGATGTGCTTCACCGTGAGCTCCGCCGGCGGTCGCCGTGGCGCGCAGATGGGCACCTTCGACGTCTGCCACCCGGACGTGCGCGAGTTCATCCGGGCCAAGCGCGAGGACGGCCGCCTGCGCCAGTTCAACCTGAGCCTGCTGGTCAGCGATGCCTTCATGCATGCGGTGGAGAACGACACCGAGTGGCCGTTGCTCTACCCGGTGCACCCCAAGGAATGCGAGGAACTCGATTTCGGCGACGCGACCCAGGTGATCTGGCGCGACTGGCCGCTGCACGACGGCTACATTACTCGCGAGGACGGGCTGGTGGCCTGCAAGGTCTATGGCCGCGTCCAGGCCCGACACCTGTGGGACATGATCATGGCCTCCACCTACGACTTCGCCGAGCCGGGCTTCATCCTCATCGACCGGGTCAACGAACTGAACAACAACTGGTGGTGCGAGGCGATCCGCGCGACCAACCCCTGCGGCGAACAACCCCTCCCGCCCTATGGCTCCTGCCTGCTGGGTTCGATCAACCTCACCGCCTTCGTCGAAGAGCCTTTCGGCGAGGACGCCCATTTCGACTGGGAGCGTTTCCGCTCGGTGGTGCGGGTGTTCACCCGGATGCTGGACAACGTGGTGGAGATCAACGGCCTGCCCCTGGAGCCGCAGCGCGACGAGATTCTCGGCAAGCGCCGCCACGGCATGGGCTTCCTTGGCCTGGGATCGGCCCTGGCGATGCTGAGGCTGCGCTATGGCAGCACCGAGGCCTGCGTGTTCACCGAGGAGGTGGCGCGGGAGATGGCGCTGGCCGGTTGGCAGGTGGCGCTGGAACTGGCCCGTGAAAAAGGGCCCGCGCCCATCCTGACCCGTGATTACGAGGTGACCGCCGCCATGCTGCGCAAGCGTCCGGAGATGGTGGATGACGGCTTCAGGGTCGGTGACCGGGTGCCCGGCCGGATTCTCCACGCCCGTTACTCTCGCTACATGCAGCGCATCGCCGAACACGCGCCGGAACTGGTGGCCGAACTGGCCGAGGTGGGTGCGCGCTTCACCCACCACAGCTCCATCGCGCCCACGGGGACCATCAGCCTGAGCCTGGCCAACAACGCCTCCAACGGCATCGAGCCGAGCTACGCCCACCGGTACTCACGCAACCTCATCCGTCCCGGCCGCAAGACCAAGGAGAAGATCGAGGTGTGCAGCTACGAGCTGCTGGCCTATCGCGCCCTGGTCAACAACCGGGCGCGGCCCGACGCGGAGCACCCGGCCCAGCGCCTGCCGGACTATTTCGTCAGTGCCGACGACATCAGCCCGGCCGAGCACGTGGATATGCAGGCGGCGGCGCAGCGGTGGATCGACTCCTCCATTTCCAAGACCGCCAATGTGCCGACGAATTTCCCCTTCGAGGACTTCAAGGACATCTACCTGCGGGCCTGGCACCAGGGGCTCAAGGGCTGCACCACGTTCCGCTTCAACCCGGCGGCGTTCCAGGGCGTGCTGGTGAAGGATTCGGACCTGGAGAAGACCGTCTACCGGTTCGAACTGGAGGACGGCACCCTGGTGGAACTGCGTGGCAACGAGGAGGTGGAGTACGACGGCGAGGTGCACACCGCCGCCAACCTCTTCGAAGCCCTGAAGGAAGGCTACTACGGCAAGTACTGAACGCTCGGAGGCCGTCATGACCATCAAGATCGAGAAGAAGATCAAGGGCTTCAGCCTGGTGGACCTGGAGCAGGAAAAGGCTCTCAAGGCCGCCGAGGAAGCCGCTGCCGTGGTGCAGATGGACGAGACTCTGCAGCGACCGGAGACCTTGGTGGGGGCCACCTACAAGATCAAGTCGCCGCTGTTCGAGCACGCGCTCTACGTGACCATCAACGACATCGTGCTCAACGCCGGCACTGCCTTCGAGCAGCGGCGGCCCTTCGAGATCTTCATCAACTCCAAGGGCATGGAGCACTTCCAGTGGATCGTCGCGCTCACCCGCATCATGTCGGCGGTGTTCCGCAAGGGGGGCGACTGCACCTTCCTGGTGGAGGAACTGAAGGCGGTGTTCGACCCGCGCGGCGGTTACCTCAAGCGCGGCGGCATCTACATGCCGTCACTGGTGGCCGAGATCGGCGCCGTGCTGGAGCGTCACCTGGTGGCCATCGGCTTGATGGAAGGCCAGAAGCTGGACGAGGAGCACAAGCTCTACCTCGCCGAGAAACGCGCCGCCTACGAAGCCAGCCTGGGCACCTCCACCGCCGAACCCGGCGAAGGCTTTCCCCCTGGCGCGCAGCTCTGTGGCAAGTGCAACACCCAGGCGGTGGTGCAGATGGATGGCTGCGCGACCTGCCTCAACTGCGGCCATTCGAAGTGTGGGTGAGCCGGAAACGTTGTGGGGGCGAATTCATTCGCCAAGCAGGCCGAAGGTCTGCCCCTGGGGGTTCATGGGGCAGCTGCGCTGCCCTTGGCGAATGAATTCGCCCCTACAGGCTAGTGCCCCTGGCGAAGCCTCAAAGCGCAAACGGCAACGGCAGCTCGACCCGCTGCCGCTGCGCCAACCTCACCTGGAATACGTTGGGATCGTGAATCAGCACGTCCTGCCCGGCGAAGGCGTTGGCGGCGATCAGGCGGGACAGCCAGAAGCGCACGCAGGCGATGCGCAGGGCTGTGGGCCAGAGTTCGGCTTCGGCGGCCGTAAAAGGGCGCAAGGCGGCGTAGGCACCGAGCAGCGGGCGGGCGAGGTGGGCATCCAGGCGGCCTTCCTCGTCCGAGCACCAGTCGTTCAGGCAGATCGCGAGGTCGTAGAGCATCGGCCCGGAGCAGGCGTTGTAGAAGTCGATCACCCCGGACAGGTGGGGGCCGTCGAACAGCGCGTTGTCCTTGAACAGGTCGGCGTGCAGGTTGGCCCGTGGCAGGGCGAGGAAACGTTCCTTCACCGCGCCGATTTCCTTCAGCGCATCGCGCAGCAGCGGCAGGGCGACTTCGTCCAACTGCAGGGCCAGGGCCGGGCCTTCATTGAGCATCCAGTCCAGGCCGCGATCGCTCTTGCGCTCCAGTACCCGGTCGCGGGTGGCCAGGTGCAGGCGCGCCAGGAGGGTGCCGACTTCGGCGCAGTGGTGCGCATTGGGCTGGTGCACGTGCTTGCCCGCCAGGCGCGGTTGCAGCAGCGCCGGCTTGCCCGCCAGTTCGCGCAGGGCGTCGCCGCCCTCGGTGCGCAGGGCAAAAGGGACCGGCAGGTCCGCATCGTGGAGCACATCGAGCAGTTCGATGAAGAACGGCAGGTCGTGGCTGGGCCCGCGCTCCACCAGGGTCAGCACGTATTCACCCTGCTCCAGGCTGACGAAGAAATTGCTGTTCTCGGAGCCTTCGGCAATGCCCTGGAAATCCTTCAGCCGACCCAGCCCGTAGGGGGCGAGGAAGGCTTCCAGTTCCGGACGTTCGAGCGGGGTGAATACGGACATTGGACTACCTTGTTACGGGGTTGCGTGTGCGTTACCAGCTGAAGATTTCCCAGGCTGGGATGAGCATGTCGGGATAATCCGAGCGGACGAAGTTGTTGTCGCCGTCGGCGCGGACGAGGAAGTACGGCTTGCCACCCTTGGGGGTGACCTTGATGGCATAGAGGATGCCGTTGACGCGGTATTCCTGGATGGTCTTGTCGCCTTCCTGGCGGATGGTGACGTCCGGTTCCGCGGACGGCTCGTCAGCGGCGAACGTGGCGACTGGGGTGGCTGTCAGCAGGCAGGCCAGCAAAAGGCGGTTCAGTGCGCGCATGGTAACCTTGTCCCTTCTCGTCAATGATCGGTCCATTCTACTTCGGGTCCGGTGAATAAAGGTTGAATTCGCGCATGAGCCAAGCCCCCCTCGTCCTGGTGGACGGATCCTCCTACCTGTACCGCGCCTTCCATGCCCTGCCGCCGCTGACCACGTCCGCCGGCCTGCCCACGGGTGCGGTGAAAGGCGTGCTGAACATGCTCAAGAGCCTGCGCCGACAGTACCCGGACAGCCCTTTCGCGGTGGTCTTCGATGCCAAGGGTGGCACGTTCCGCGACGAGATGTTTGCCGAGTACAAGGCCAATCGCCCCTCGATGCCGGACGAACTCCGGGTACAGGTGGAGCCCCTGCACGCCAGCGTGCGCGCCCTCGGCCTGCCGTTGCTCTGTGTGGAAGGTGTAGAAGCGGACGACGTGATCGGCACCCTGGCCCGACAAAGCGCGGCAGGCGGCCGCCCGGTGGTGATCTCCACCGGTGACAAGGACATGGCGCAATTGGTCGACGGGCACATTACGCTGGTCAATACCATGACCGGTAGCACGCTGGACGTGGATGGCGTGAAGGAGAAATTCGGTGTCGGTCCTGAACTCATCATCGACTACCTGGCGCTGATGGGAGACAAGGTGGACAACATCCCCGGCGTGCCCGGCGTCGGCGAGAAGACCGCCCTCGGCCTGCTCACCGGTGTGGGCGGCGGCCTCGATGTGCTCTACGCCAGCCTGGACAAGGTGCCGGCGCTGCCCATCCGGGGCGCCAAGGGCCTGCCAGCCAAGCTGGAAGAGCACAAGGACATGGCCTACCTCTCCTACAAGCTCGCCACCATCAAGTGCGACGTCGAGCTGAACGTCGAGATCGATGCCCTGCACCCCGGCGAGCCGGACCGTGACGCCCTGGCCGAGCTGTACAAGACCCTGGAATTCAAGACCTGGCTGGACGACCTGCAGCGTCAGGCGAAGTCCGGCGGTGAGCAGCTGGCGCTGGAAGAGGCGCCGGCCGCCAAAGCGGAAGCGCGTTACGACGTCGTCCTCGAGCAGGCCCAGTTCGACGCCTGGCTGAAGAAGCTGGAAGCCGCTCCGCTGTTCGCCTTCGACACCGAGACCACCAGCATCGACGCCCAGCAGGCGCAGGTGGTGGGTGTGTCCTTCGCGGTGGAGGCCGGCGAGGCCGCCTATGTGCCCCTGGCCCACAGCTACATGGGCGTGCCGGCGCAGCTGGACCGCGATGCGGTGCTCAAGGCGCTCAAGCCGCTGCTGGAAGACCCGAACAAAGCCAAGGTCGGTCAGCACGCCAAGTACGACATGAACGTCCTGGCCAATGCTTCCACGCCGATCACGGTACAGGGCATCGCCTTCGACACCATGCTCGAATCCTACGTGCTGGACGCCACCGCCACCCGCCACGACATGGACAGCCTGGCCCTCAAGTACCTGGGCCACAGCACCATCCGTTTCGAGGACATCGCCGGCAAGGGCGCCAAGCAGCTGACCTTCGACCAGATCGCCATCGAGCAGGCCGGCCCCTACGCGGCCGAGGATGCCGACGTCACCCTGCGCCTGCACCAGACCCTGTGGCAGAAGCTGGAGGTCATCCCTTCCCTGGCCAAGGTGCTGAAGGAAATCGAGATGCCCCTGGTGCCGGTGCTGGCGCGCATCGAGCGCAACGGCGCCTATGTGGACGGCAAGCTGCTGGGCCAACAGAGCCTGGAACTGGGCGAGAAGATGGTGGAGCTGGAGCGCCAGGCCTATGACCTGGCGGGGCAGGAGTTCAACCTCGGTTCGCCCAAGCAGCTGGGCGCCATCCTTTATGAGAAGCTCGGTCTGCCGGTGCTGGCCAAGACCGCCACCGGCCAGCCGTCCACCGCCGAGAACGTACTGGCGGACCTTGCCGAGCAGGACTACGAGTTGCCCAAGGTGATCATGCAGTACCGCACCCTGAGCAAGCTCAAGAGCACCTACACCGACAAGCTGCCGGAGCAGATCAATCCGCGCACCGGGCGTATCCACACTTCCTATCACCAGGCGGTGGCGGCGACCGGGCGGCTGTCGTCCACCGACCCGAACCTGCAGAACATCCCGATCCGCACCGCCGAGGGCCGCCGCATCCGCCAGGCCTTCGTTGCGCCCAAGGGTTACAAGCTGCTGGCGGCGGACTACTCGCAGATCGAGCTGCGCATCATGGCCCACCTGGCCAAGGACGAAGGCCTGCTGGACGCCTTCCGCCATGATCGCGACGTACACCGCGCCACGGCCTCCGAGGTCTTCGGCGTGCCGCTGGACGAAGTCAGCGCCAACCAGCGCCGCAGCGCCAAGGCGATCAACTTCGGCCTGATCTACGGCATGAGCGCCTTCGGCCTGGCCAAGCAGATCGGCGTCGAACGCAAAGAGGCCCAGGCCTACATCGACCGCTATTTCGCCCGTTACCCCGGCGTGCTGGCGTACATGGAGAGCACCCGCGAGCAGGCCGCTCAGCAGGGCTTCGTCGAGACCCTGTTCGGTCGCCGCCTGTACCTGCCGGAGATCCACTCGAAGAACCAGGCCATGCGCAAGGGCGCCGAGCGCACCGCGATCAACGCGCCCATGCAGGGCACGGCGGCGGACATCATGAAGCGCGCCATGGTGGCGGTGGATAACTGGCTGCAGGAAAGCGGGCTGGACGCCCGGGTCATCCTCCAGGTGCACGACGAACTGGTGCTGGAGGTTCGTGAGGATCTGGCGGCCCAGGTGAGCGAGCAGATCCGTCCGCTCATGAGCGGCGCTGCCGAGCTGGACGTGCCGCTGGTGGTGGAAGTGGGCGTGGGCGACAACTGGGACGAAGCGCACTGAGTGCGCCACTCGGGCGGGCATCTGTTTCATGACTGAAACAGATGCTTAGTTCCTGATCGAATAAACAGGTTTTATTTGATAGCGAACTGTTTTGAGGGGCGGTCTGAACTTTCTGCAAAGCGGGGGAGTCACACACATGAATGGCTGGTGAAGCCTTTCGATGCTCCTATTGCTGTGTTTAGTGTTGGCAGATATCTGAACCCCGCCCTAGCGGTTCAGACTTCGACCCCGAACTTCCCCCTCCCCATACGAAGTCCGGGGTTTTTTTTGCCTGGAATTCAGGCGTCGGCTTCGCCCTCTTCTTCCGGCTCATCCAGTTGCAGCCAGTGCGCCAGCACGGCGTGGGCTTCTTCGATGCCCTGGCGCTTGGGCGCCGAGAACAGCTGGATGGATACCCCATCGCCCCAACCCTTGCGGATCTCCTGGCGAACCTTGAGCAGGGCGTTCTTCGCTGCACCGAAGGCCAGCTTATCGGCCTTGGTCAGGAGAATGTGCAAGGGCATGTGGCCGGCACTGGACCAGTCCAGCATCAGGCGGTCGAAATCGGTCAGCGGATGGCGGATGTCCATCAGCAGCACCAGGCCGGCCAGGCTTTCGCGGCTGCTGAGATAGGCCTCCAGGTGATGCTGCCAGTGTTGCTTGAGTGGGATCGGCACCTTCGCATAGCCATAACCCGGCAGGTCCACCAGGCGGCGTTCTTCGTCCAGGGAGAAGAAGTTCAGCAGTTGGGTGCGGCCCGGGGTCTTGGACGTCCGCGCCAGGCTTGCGTGGGTCAGGGTGTTCAGCGCGCTCGACTTGCCGGCGTTGGATCGCCCGGCGAAAGCCACCTCCAGGCCGGTATCAGGCGGGCACTGGTCGACCTTGGCGGCACTGATGAGAAAGCGGGCCTGTTGGCACAGACCGAGGATGGGGTTCTTCAATGACATGGGGAGTCCAGACGGGGGTGCGACGCGGTGTCGCATAGGGCGGTTTCGTTTCCGTTTATGCATTGCCAGTATATAATGCCGCAGATTTAGTGTGCGCTTTATCCCCCAGGGTTCTAAGTGTCCACGGCAAAGACCGACGCACGGAAGAATGCGCGGCAATGCCCTCCCGATGAGGTTGATCATGAAGAAATTGCTGCTCGTCGCTAGCCTTGCGGCGTTGTCCTTCTCCGCGCAAGCGGCGCAGGACCCGGAAGCGGTCTTCAACCGGGCCTGTGGTGCCTGTCATAGCGGTCAGCTGCCGATGGCGCCGAAAAAAGGCGACAAGGCTGCCTGGGAGCCGCGCCTGGCCAAGGGCATGGACACTCTGGTACAGAGCGTCACCAATGGTTTGAACGCCATGCCGCCGAAAGGCTTGTGCATGGATTGCAGTGCCGAGGACTACAAAGCCGTCATCCAGTGGATGAGCCAATCAAAGTAGCCCGGTGCATAACACCTTTACCCTTTAGCCGTAATTGGATTAGCTGATGAACAAAGTAATCGTGAGTCTGCTGTTGACCCTGGGCATCACCGGCATGGCCCACGCCGCTGGCGACGCCAAGGCTGGCCAGGCCAAAGCCGCTGTTTGCGGTGCCTGCCACGGTCCGGATGGCAACAGTGCCGCCCCGAACTTCCCGAAACTGGCTGGCCAGGGCGAGCGCTACCTGCTCAAGCAGATGAAGGACATCAAGGCCGGTAACCGTACCGTGCTGGAAATGACCGGCCTGCTGACCAACATCAGCGACGAAGACCTGGCTGACATCGCCGCCTACTTCTCCAGCCAGAAAGGCAGCGTCGGCGCCGCCGATCCGAAGCTGGTGGCTCGTGGTGAAGCGCTGTTCCGCGGCGGCAAGCTGGACCAGGGCATGCCTGCCTGCACCGGCTGCCACTCCCCCGACGGCTCCGGCAACCCGGCTGCCGGCTTCCCGCACCTGGGTGGCCAGCATGCCCAGTACGTCTCCAAGCAGCTGACCGATTTCCGCGAAGGCAACCGCACCAACGATGGCGACAGCATGATCATGCGTGGCATCGCTGCCAAGCTGAGCAACAAGGACATCGAAGCGGTATCCAGCTACATCCAGGGCCTGCACTAAGGTCCGTTGTCTGGAAGTTGAACAAGGGTGGCTCAGGCCACCCTTTTTCGTTCTCCGGGCCGCTACAATGGCCGGAACCCTCCGTATTGCCGCAGGTCGAATCCTGGCCCTCGCGGCCCTATTACCCCCCTCAAGGAGCGAAGCATGCGTAACCTGATCCTTTCCGCCGTTCTCGCCGGCGCTAGCCTGCTGGGCATGAGCGCTGTCCAGGCTGACGAAATCGAAGCCGGCAAGCAGTACGTCGAGCTGAGCAGCCCGGTTCCGGTGGCTGTCCCCGGCAAGATCGAGGTGGTGGAGCTGTTCTGGTACGGCTGCCCGCATTGCTACCAGTTCGAACCGACCCTGAATCCCTGGACCGAGAAGCTGCCGGAAGACGTCAACTTCGTGCGCATTCCCGCCATGTTCGGCGGCCTGTGGAACGTCCACGGCCAGCTGTTCATCACCCTCGAAAGCATGAAAGTCGAGCATCAGGTCCACAAAGCCGTGTTCGATGCCATCCACAAGGAACACAAGAAGCTCGCCACTCCGGAAGAAATGGCCGAGTTCCTCGCCACCCAGGGCGTGGACAAGGACGCCTTCCTCAAGGCCTACAACTCCTTTGCCGTGAAGAGCCAGATGGAGAAGGCCAAGAAGCTGGCCATGGCCTACCAGATCACCGGCGTGCCGACCCTGGTCGTCAACGGCAAGTACCGCTTCGACATCAGCTCCTCGGGTGGCCCGGAGCAGACCCTCAAGGTCGCCGAGCACCTGATCGACAAGGAGCGCGCCGCGAAGTAAGCGGCGCATTCGCCCGATGCTGCGACGCTGGGTGGGTGAACGGGCGGCGAGCTCGTGCGATGCACGGGTCAATCCCCAATGCGACAGGGGCAGGCTGCCCGCCGATGGCCGCCTGCGCCTGCTCAGCTTCAACATCCAGGTCGGCATCAGCACCGAGCGATACCACCACTACCTGACTCGTGGCTGGCAGCACCTGCTGCCCCACACGGGCCGCGCCGGAAACCTCCAGCGCATCGGCAGCCTGCTCGGCGACTACGACCTGGTCGCCCTGCAGGAGGTGGACGGCGGCAGCATCCGCTCCGGCTACGTCAACCAGGTCGAGCACCTCGCCCAGCTCGGTGCCTTCCCCTACTGGTACCAGCAGCTCAACCGCAACCTCGGGCGCATTGCCCAGCACAGCAACGGTCTCCTCAGCCGCCTGCAGCCCAGCCTGCTGGAAGACCACCCCCTGCCCGGCCCGCCCGGCCGTGGCGCGATCCTGATGCGCTTTGGCAAGGGCCGCGACGCCCTCGCCGTGGTGATGATGCACCTGTCCCTCGGCGCCCGAACCCGCGCCCGCCAGCTGGCCTACATCCGTGAGCGGGTGGGCAGCTACCGGCACCTGGTGCTGATGGGCGACATGAACACCCACGCCAACGACCTGCTGGAACACTCGCCCCTGCGCGACCTCGGCCTCCTGGCGCCCCAGGTCGAGGCCACCTTCCCCAGCTGGCGGCCGCAGCGCTGCCTCGACCACATCCTGCTCAGCCCCAGCCTGACCCTGGAACGCGTGGCCGTGCTCAGCCAGCCCATTTCCGACCACCTGCCGGTGGCGGTGGACATCCGCCTGCCCGAAGAACTCAGGGCGGACCTGCCCCTGGCCCTCAGCGAACCCAAACGCGGAATCCCTGCATGAGCGACGACGCCCAGCGTTGGAAAGGCAAGTACCTGGAAAGCCTGGAGCAACAGGAGAAGCTGGAGAAGCGCTGGGACGCGCGCCTCGACCTGCTGAAGCGCGGACTGGTGCGCAGCTCCCTCGCGGCCGAGGGCACCGACAAGGCGGTCGACCAGTGCATGCAGGAATTGCGGGAAATCATCCGCGGCGAACAGATGGACGCCGGCCTCTCGGCGCTCATCCCGCGACTGGAAAAGGCCGTGCTGGACTCCGAGCAGCGACGCCAGCAGCGGGCGGAGCAGAACGTCAGCGCACTGACCGGTATCGCGGGCCGCCTGCTCGACCTCGACTTGCCCCGGGACGTGCGCAAGGGCCTCAAGCGTTTCTCCAAGCAGATCGACGCGCGTGCGCGTCAGTCCCGCGAACTGCCAGCACTGCTGGCCGAACTGGGTGTACTCCAGAGTCAGGCCCTGCAGGCCCTGTACAGCGAAGACGCATCGGTGCCCCGCCCTGGCCTGCTGGAGCGCCTGTTCGGCAGTGGCCGCGATGAAACGGCAGCAGAAGCGCCCGCCGCAGCTCCAGTCGCCCAACAGCCCGAGGTGAAGCAGCCGGCTGTCGCTGAGATTGTCGAGCCCGCGCCCGTCGACGCACCCCCGGCTGCGGTGCCCGCTCCGACACCTGAACCCGCTGAAATACCGACCGCGGAGTCGCCTGCTCCGACCGTCATGCCGGCCGCTCCGGCGCGCAGCAATGTTCTCGACAGCCTGCCCCTGGCCGCGTCCCTGATCACCGGCGAAGGCGACCCCGACTACGCCCTGCCCGCCTTGCCCGAGCCCGGCTATAGCGCCATCGCGCCCCATGTGGCGGAGACCCTGCGGTCCCTGCTGGACGAACTGGACCTGCCGGAGCATCACCAACCCCAGGCGGACGCCCTGCGCCAGCGCCTGGAAGGCGGGCTCAACTGGTACGAACTGGTGCCGGTGCTGGATGACCTCGGCGTGCTGGTGCTGGCGGTTACCGACAGCGGCCACCGGGAGTTCGCCGGCTACCTCAAGCAACTCAACCAGCGCCTGACGCTGTTCCTCGAACACCTCAGCGAGGCCCAGGAGGGTTATGCAGACTCCCTGGGCAGCGTCCGCGCGCTGGACGACCAGTTGCGCGAGCAAGTCAGCGGCCTGCAGGCCAGCGTCCAGGAAGCCTCCGACCTCGATCAGCTGAAGCAGAGCCTGGAGCAGCGCCTCGATGGTCTGCTCGACACCATGAACCACTACCAGCAGCAGCGCTCCGTCCGCGAGCAGGAAGTGAGTGAGCGCCTGCAGTCCCTGATGACGCGAGTGGCGTCCATGGAGGAAGAGGCCAAGGAATTCCACACGAATCTCGAGGCCCAGCGCCAGAAAGCCCTGCACGACCCGCTCACCGGACTGCCCAACCGCGCGGCCTGGAACGAACGCCTGGATATCGAAATGGCGCGCCAGCAACGCTACGGTGGCGAGCTGCTGCTGGCGGTGATCGACATCGACCACTTCAAGCGGATCAACGACGGCTTCGGCCACCTGGCCGGCGACAAGGTGCTGAAGATCATCGCCGGCGAACTGAGCCGGCGCGTGCGCAAGACCGACTTCATCGCCCGTTTTGGTGGTGAGGAGTTCGTCCTGCTGTTGCCGGCGACCCCGGCGGAAGGTGGCCAGCAACTGCTGGAGAGCCTGCGCTCGGTCGTGGAAGCCTGCCCTTTCCACTTCAAGGGTGAACGGGTCTCCATCACCTTCTCCGCCGGGCTCACCCCCATGATCGCCGGAGAGTCCAGCGACACCGCCTTCCAGCGGGCCGACGAAGCCCTCTACCGAGCCAAGCACCAGGGGCGAAACCGGATCGAACTGGCTTCCCAGCCGTCGGCGGGCCGCAGTGAGCCCGATGCCCTGGGCGTGCCCCAGGTGGGTTGATCGGCTTCAGGCCGCGCTCGGCATGTAGGGCTTCCAGTTTTCCGGGATGGTTTCCAGCCGTGGGTAATCCAGGCCGGCGAACTGCAATTCGCTGAGTATGAAGGGCGTGTGCCGATGCTCCACCGGCAGTGCGCGCAGCTCCGGCAGCCAGAGGCTGACGTAGGTGGCGTCCGGGTCGTATTGCAGGGCCTGGCGCAACGCATTGAAGGCCCGCGCCCGGCGCGGATCGCTGGCCACCCCGGCAAGGTAGGCCCAATTGCCCCAGTTGCTTGCCGGGTCGTAGTCCAGCAAGTGCTCCTCGAACCAGGCCGCCCCATAGCGCCAATCCTGTTGCAGGTTACTCACCAGGTAGCTGGCCACCACCTGCCGGCCACGGCTGGACATCCAGCCGGTCGTCACCAGTTCGCGCATGTTGGCGTCCACCAGTGGCATGCCGGTGCGCCCGTTGCACCAGTGCAGGTAGCGTTCGTCGAGGTTACGCGGCGCCTGGGCCGTGGCCTTCAGGCCGTCCGCGCGGAACAGGGCGCCGCCGTAGCGCAGCATCGTCCAGCGGAAGAACTCACGCCAGAGCAGCTCCATCCACAGCTGCTGGGTGGAGTCGCTGCGGCCGTGCTGCGATTCCAGCCGGTGCAGTTCGGCGGCCACCCGGCGCGGCGACAGGCTGCCGTTGGCCAGCCAGGGCGACAGCTTGGAGGAGTACTCGCTGCCGATCAGGCCGTTGCGGGTGTCCTGATACTGGTGGACCCCCTGGGTCTCCCAGAGGTAGTCGCGCAGCCGCGCAAGGGCCGCAGGTTCCCCACCGGCGAAAGGGAAGGCCGTGGCCGGCACGCCGAGGGGCTCGCCCAGACCCAGACGGGACAGGGTCGGCAGCGGCTCCATCAGGCTCGCCGCACCACTGGGCAGGGGTGGCAAGGCGTGGGGCACCGGACGCGGCTGGAAGACGTGGACGCGCTCCTCCATCAAGTCTCGAAAGCGATTGAACACCGAAGGCAGCTCGTGCAGCGGCCGGGGCAGCTCCTCTTCCCGCAGCAGGCTGTTGCCCGGCAGTTCGGTCAGCGGTACTCCCAGGGCGTGGCGAACGCGGCGCAATTCGGTGCGCTCGTAGGGCGCCATCTCGTCCAGGGTCAGCACCTCGTCGATGCCCAGGTGCTCCACCAGCGTCGGGATCACCAGCTCGGCGTGGCCCTGCACCACCATCAGCCGCGAGCCATGCTGGCGCAGGCCTGCATCCAGGGCCGCCAGGCTTTCCAGCAGGAAGCGCGCGCGGTGCACTCCCAGGCGGCGGGGGCCAAGGGGCGAAGGGCGCAGCAGCGCGGGGTCAAAAACATACAGCGGCAACAGCCGATCAGCCTGCACAGCCGTTTGCAGCGCCGGGTGGTCGTCGAGTCTGAGGTCCTGCTTCAACCAGAGCAGCGCGCGGCGCATGGTGGCTTCCTCGGCTGGGTCTCCCTGCCTACAACATTAACCGTAGGCGAAAAACCCGACGTGGCCGTTCATCCAGGCCTCGGAGCCCCATGTCCGATTGCGATGCTGGCCCCAGGCTATAATCCCCGCCCCTTTTTCGGCCAGTGCGCCGGCGGGAAGATTTCGCAACAGCTTCGCCGCTTTCCGCACTGCCTGCGCGCGACGCCGGCGTGGCCGCCCATTACACTTCTGCCCATTGGTTGAGGGGAGTCCCCCATGGAAATCCTAGGCATTGCCGTCCTGATCTTTCTGGTCACCGACCCTTTCGGAAACATCGCCATCTTCATCGCCGCCCTCAAGGGTGTGGCGCCCCAGCGGCGCCTCAAGGTGGCCCTGCGGGAACTGCTGTTCGCCCTGGCCCTGCTGCTGCTGTTCCTCACCTTCGGCGACAAGATCCTCAGCGGCCTTGGCCTGTCCCGTGAGTCCATCGCCATTGCCGGCGGCATCATCCTGTTCATCATTGCCCTGCGGCTGATCTTCCCGCGCCCGGAAGGGGTGCTCGGCGACCTGCCCGGCGGCGAGCCGATGCTGGTGCCGCTCGCGACGCCTGCGGTGGCCGGACCTTCGGCCCTGGCGGTGCTGATGACCCTGCGCAACACCCACCAGGGCGAGCTCTGGGAACTCTATGTCGCGGTGGTGCTGGCCTGGGCCTGCACGGCCGTCATCCTGCTGCAGGCGGCCTTCCTGCAGCGCTTCCTCGGTGACCGTGGCCTGATGGCCGTGGAACGCCTGACCGGCATGCTGCTGATCATGCTCAGCGTCGACATGCTGCTCGACAACCTGCAAAGCGTCCTCCACCTGAATCCATGAAGACCCTGTTCCTCAGCCTCGCCCTGCTCCTTCTCGGCGGTTGCGCCGGCGGGCTGCGCATCGACGACAGCTACCGCTCGGTGAGCCAGAGCAGCCGCGTGCAGTACGTGGTGTTGCACTACACCTCCACCGATCTGGACAGCTCCTTGCGCCTGCTCACCCGCGACGGCGTCAGCAGCCATTACCTGATCGGCGAGCAGCCGGCGACGATCTACCGCCTGGTGGACGAGAACCGCCGCGCCTGGCACGCCGGGGTCAGCGAATGGCAGGGCCGCACCTGGTTGAACGCCAGCACCATCGGCATCGAGCTGGCCAACGAGGGTTACCAGGACACGCCCGACGGTCGCGTCTACCAGCCCTACAGCGAGGCGCAGATCGACGCGCTGATCCTGCTCCTCAAGGACATCGTCAAACGCCACAACCTGCCGCTCGGCAGCATCATCGGCCACAGCGACATCGCCCCCCAGCGCAAGGTCGACCCCGGCCCGCTGTTCCCCTGGAAGCGCCTCGCCGACGCCGGCCTCGTCCCCTGGCCGGATGCCGCTGCCGTGGCCCGCGAACAGGCGCGTTTCGCCCAGGCCCTGCCCACGGTCGGCTGGTTCCAGCAGCAGCTGGCGCGCCAGGGCTACAGCACCCCCCAGACCGGTGAGCTGGACAAGGAAACCCGCAATGTCATCGCCGCCTTCCAGATGAAGTACCGCCAGCGTCTCTACGACGGCGAACCGGACGCGGAAACCGCCGCGCTGCTGCTGGTGCTGAATGGCATGCGGCACTAACGGGCGCGATACCTATCCCTTTTGCAGGGACTTCTTTTCTGTAGGGGCGAATTCATTCGCCAAGGGCAGCGCAGCTGCCCCCTGATGCCTGCAGGGCAGACCTTCGGCCTGCTTGGCGAATGAATTCGCCCCTACAAGCAACCGCGCATTCGGCCAACTTCACACCGGCAACGTCACATAGAACTGCGCACCCTGCCCCGGCCTTGAATAGAGGCCGACGCGCCCGCCGTGCAGCTGCACGATCTCTTTGCACAGGGCCAGCCCCAGGCCGGCGCCACCCTTCTGGTGGCCGATCTGTACGAAGGGCTCGAAGATGCGCGCCTGCTGGCTGTAGGGAATGCCCTCGCCTTCGTCGGTGACGCTCACCAGCACCCGCTCGCCGTGACGCCGGAGCTGCAGGCGGATATGGCCGCCGTCGGGGCTGTGGCGGATGGCATTGCCCACAAGGTTGTCCAGCACCCGTTCGATCTGCAGGCGATCCACGTTAACCCGCGGCACGGGCGGGTGCAGTTCCAGCTCGATCTCGATGCCCCGCTCGCTGGCATGGGGAGCAAACCGCTGACGCAGCTGGGCCAGCAGCTCCTCCACATCGCAGGGTTCGCGCTCCAGGGCCTTGACCCCGCTCTGGTAGCGGGAGAAGTCCAGCAGGTCGTTGATCAGCCGCACCAGCCGCTGCATCTCCTCGTCCACGGTCTTCAGCAGGTCGGCCTCGCGCTCCTCGGGCTCGAAGTGAAGGCGCTCGTTGAGCAGGCCGAAGGCCATCTGCATGCCGGCCACCGGCGTGCGCAGCTCGTGGGAGGCGCGCAACACGAACTCATTGCGCACCCGCTCGAAGGCCCGCGCCTCGGTCACGTCCCGCAGCACCATCACGCCACCCACCAGGCGCCCTTCACCGAGCATGACCGGCACCAGCCGCCAACTCAGCAGGCGTTGTTCCCCTGCAACCTCGACCCCCAGGTCGTCGGGATCGTCTTCCAGAGTCTCACCCCGCAGCACCCGCTGGGCTATGGCCTCCAGCTCCGGCAGACCCAGGGCCCGGGACAGCGGCTGGCCACCGGGCACTTCGTCCCAGGAGAGCTGCCGTTGGGCCACCGGATTGGCGTGTTGCACGCGGCCCTGGCGATCGAGGATCAGCAGGCCATCGTCAATGCTGTCGAGCACGGCCCTCAGCCGTTGCTGCTCGGCTAGCAGCTTCTCGATATCGGTTTCCTTGAACAGGCGCAGGGCCTCGGCCATCAGGCCGAAGCGACGGATCAGCACGGCGATCTCGTTGACCGGCGATAACGGCAGGGTGACCTGGAAATCCCCCTGGCTGATCTGGTCGGCAGCCTTGGCCAGGGCGTCGATGGGGCCGCCGAAGCGCCGGGCAATGCCGCCAGCGGTGACGAAGCCGATCGTCAGCACCGCCACGCTCAGCAAGCCCAGCAGGCCGGCGATCAGCAGGGCGCGGTTGCGTGCGGCGTTTTCCGCTTCCCCCACGACCGCGAGGGAATGGCGCTGCAGGTCCATCATGCTGACGTGCAGGCCGTCCAGGGCGTGGCTGAAGTCATCATCCTCCAGCAGGCTCATGCGCAGGTTGGCGGGCTGGCGCACCACGTCGAGGAAGGTCTGGTAGGCCGCGGCGATCCTGCGGAAGTGCTCGCGGGTCTCGTTATCGCCCGCCAAGTCCTTGCCCTCCTCCAGAGCGGCGAGGAATTGCTTCTGCGACTGCTCCAGTGCCGCCATGTCCAGGTGCTGCGCCGTCAGGTTGACCATCTGGTCCCCCAGATGCTGACGCATGCGCAGGCTGATCTCGATGGTGGCGAAGGACTGCTTGATCAGATTTTCCTGGGCCCCGCCCGTCTGCACCATGCTGACCAGCCCCAGCACCAGGCCCACGATGGCCACGGTGATCAGAGCGGAGATGCTCAGGAACAACTGTGTGCGCAGGCGCATGGCGGGGCCGGGTCAGAGGCCGTAGAGCTTGCGCTTGCGGTACAGGGTGGACGCGTCGATGCCGAGGGTACGGGCGGCCTGGTCCAGGGTGTCGCTGCTGGCCAGCACCCCGGCGATATGCGCCCGTTCCAGTTCTTCCAGACTCAGCGGGCCGCCTACCCGGGGGGTGTTGGCGGCCGGCGTGTCGCCCAGCCCCAGGTGGCTGACATCCACCCATTCCTGGTTGCAGATGATGCTGGCGCGCTCCACCACATTGCGCAGTTCGCGCACATTGCCGGGCCAGCGGTAGCCGGTCAGCGCCGCCATCGCCTCCTCGCTGAACCCTCTCGCCGGGCGTCCATAGTCATGAACGAAGCGGGCGAGGAAGCGTTCGGCGAGGTCGAGGATGTCCTCCTGGCGCTCGCGCAGCGGCGGCAGGCTCAGGGCGATCACGTTGATGCGGTAGAGCAGGTCCTCGCGGAAGCGGCCGGCGCGGACCATTTCATCCAGATCGAGGTTGGTGGCGGCGAGGAGGCGAACGTCTGCGCGACGCGTCACCGGGTCTCCCACCCGCTCGTATTCCTTGTCCTGGATGAAGCGCAGCAGCTTGGGCTGCAGGCTCAGGGGGAAGTCGCCGATCTCGTCGAGGAACAGGGTGCCGCCGTCAGCCTGGCTGACCCGGCCGAGGGTGCTTTCGCTGGCGCCGGTGAACGCGCCACGGTTGTGCCCGAAGAGCTCGCTTTCCATCAGGTCAGCCGAAAGCGACGGGCAGGCGATGGTGACAAAGGACTTCTTCGCCCGTTTGCTCCAGCCGTGGATGGCGCGGGCCAGTTCACCCTTGCCGGTGCCGGACTCGCCGAGGATGAGGATGTTGGCGTCGGTGGCGGCTACCTGCCGGGCGGTCTCCAGCACCGCCATCATGGCCGGGCTCTGGGAATCCAGGCCGTCGCCGCCGCGGCGCATTTCGCCCTCCAGGGCTTCCAGGCGAGCGGTGAGCTGCCGTACTTCCAGTTGCTTGACCGCCGCCATGCGCAGCTGGTCCGGGCTGCAGGGCTTGACCAGGTAGTCGGCGGCGCCGGCCTGCATGGCGTCCACCGCAGTGTCCACGGCCGAGTGTGCCGTGACGATGACCACGCGCATCCAGGGTGCCTGGATACGCATCTGTGCCAGTACGTCGAGGCCGTTGTCTTCGCCCAGGCGCAGGTCGAGGAAGCAGAGGTCGAACACCTGGCGTTGCAGGAGTGCGTCGGCCTGGGCCGCACTGGCGGCGGTGGAAACGCTGTAGCCCTCGTCTTCCAGGCAATAACGGAACGTGCGCAGGATGGCGGCTTCGTCATCCACCAGCAGGATTCGTCCCTGGTTCTCGGTTACCCGTTCCATGCTCTCGCTCCATTTCCGAGTCATAGAAGGTTAGTCCAAGAAATTTCGTGCAAGTTGCACGTGTTTTTCCTACGTCTCATGCAGCCTGCATGTGTAGAAGCCTTCTCCCGTGCATCTAACCGACTGATAAGAAGGGCTTTTCTCGGATGGCGGGGTTGGCACAGGCCTTGCGACGCTTCTGACACCTGTCGGCCAAGGGCATTTCTACCTCTTGTGGCCCCGTCGTGCCCCCAGGACACTCCGCCCGGAACAGGGACGTACCGGGCTTTTTCTTGGCGTGCAATTTGCCCGAGCAAAGCATCCCGAACCGTGCAAAGTACCGCTTTCCCGCCGTGGACGGCTGAGACAAGCCGTTGATTCATTGGGGGTTCTGGAAAGAGGCTGCGTGGCATCGGATGTGCAGCCATAGCTCCAGAACTGGCACGTCCGCCCAGGCGGAGGGTTCGAGGATGAAAGGTTTCCAGACACGCTCGTCCAGATGGCTCAAGGTCTTGCTGATCGGCCTGGTGGTGTTGCTTGGGCTATTCGCCGAACAGAAGCTGCGCGAACACCTGAAGTCCGCGCCCTTGCAGCTTCCCGCTTCGGACCAGACGGGCTTTATTGCCCCGTCACACGCTGGCGGTCCGTTGCAGGAAGTGAGTCAGACCGGCCAGGGCGAATTCCGCATCCAGCCGCGCTGGGTGTTCTGAGGGAAGTCAGAGGAGACGGCCATGGGGAGCTCAGCCATCGTCCTGACCGCCACGCTGCGCGTCCTCGCCTTGCTGCGCGGCGCGTTTGAAAGGTTCTCAATTCCCGCCGGTGTGATTCTGCCTGCCGTGCCGGCGGCCAAGACGCAGACCGACCCGTGTGCCGGTGCGCGGAAGAAACCAATGCAGTAGAAGGAGAACGGCCATGCTGAGTTGGGCACTTGCATTCCTGGCTATCGCCATTGTTGCCGCCGTGCTTGGGTTTGGCGGCATAGCCGGGACCGCCACGGGCATCGCGAAGGTCCTCTTCGTCATCTTCCTGGTGCTGTGCGTGTTGTCATTCATCATGGGGCGCCGAAACGGCTGATCAGGCCGGGCGCCGCCTGAAAGGACAATTGATTTCCGAACCCTGAGGGGCATCGAGGACTCGAAGGATCGGAGCCCGGGAACGGGCCGATGGACCAGGGGGCCGGGTTGCACTGCGTCGTCAGGAGCGGCGCGACCTGGGGGCAAAAGGGTTGCCTCCGCGCAAGCGGGCCGGGTCAGGTAGCTGCTGCCGGGAGCTGGATGCATGCCAGCCCCGGCGGCAGCGGATAACGACGCCATTCTGCTGGCCCTCCCCGCCACGTCTTCCCCCTGAAACCTCACCCGGGCCTGTTCCTTGTCGCTCGGCGCGCGCGCCGTCGGCCGCCAACAGGGTTCTTCCTGGTGTTCAGCGATCTGGCCCATGCTCCGGCTCCCTGTCCGAGTCGTGGAAAGTGGGTCCAGGAAACGTCGTGCAAGTCGCACGCACGTTTCCGGCGTGCCTTGCAGCCTGCACGTGCAGGCAATCCCGATTCAGTAGTTAACGTCCTGATCTGGCGGCGATTTTCTCCCTGGCAGGGGCTGGCACAGGTGTTGCCGCATCCGTGGTTACCTGAATGCCGAAAGGGCCCATGGACGTCCCGGGCCCTTGCGCGTTCAGGTGCGCTCCGCCCGGAACAAGGGGGTTCCGGTTCCTTTGACGATGTGCAATCTGCCTGAGGGAAAGACGCCGAATCGAGCCAGATTCCGTGGGGTTGGATTGGTAAGCGTAATGACCAATTGAACCAACGGAGCCTGGTTGTTCGGCGTTTTGAATGACATGGGCAGTGCTGTCGAAGGCCCAACGCCGGCCCGTCCGGCAATTCCAACCCGACTCCAACCCGAGGGAGGACAAGAGAATGACTGCTTTCCTGACGTACTCGCCCGAAATACCCAAGACCCTGAAAGCGGGCCCACACCAGCTGATAGGACTGCTGGGGCTGCTGGGGCTGCTGGGGCTGCTGGGGCTACTCTCCGAATGGCTACCGCAGGAGGCGGACCTGCCTGCCTGATTAGAGCGATACCGGCCGCATGACGCGCCGGGTGTCATGAACCCGTAAGCACACCAGGGCATCGCGGCGGTGCGGAGTACTGCCGCTGCCCTGGCTCCGGCTTCACGCCATCCTGCTGACCATCTTCGCCACGTGTGCACCCTGGAACCTCGCCAGGGCCAGTTCCTTGTCGCTCGGCGTGCGTGAGCCGTCGGCCCCCGCCACTGTCGCTGCGCCATAGGGCGAGCCACCGCGCAGTTCACTGATATCCGTGAGCTCCGGTGCCGAATAAGGCAGGCCGGCAATGAGCATTCCGTGGTGCGCCAGGGTGTGCCAGACGGAGGTGATGGTGGTTTCCGAGCCGCCACCCGTGCCGGTGGAGGTGAAGACGCTGCCGATCTTGCCGATCAGCGCCCCCTTCACCCAGAGCCCGCCGGTCTGGTCGAGGAAGTTGCGCATCTGCGCGGTCATGTTGCCGAAGCGGGTCGGCGTGCCGAACAGGATGGCATCGTAGTCCGCCAGCTCCTGCGGGCTCGCCACCGGCGCGGCCTGGTCCAGCTTGGCGCCGGCATTGCGGGCGATGTCCTCGGGCATGGTTTCCGGCACCCGCTTCAGCGTCACTTCCACCCCCGGCACGCTGCGCGCCCCTTCGGCGACCGATTCCGCCATGCGTTCGATATGACCGTACATCGAGTAATACAGCACCAGGACCTTCTTCATGGCTGTTCTCCTTTCTTGCACAGACGGGTGCCCAACCGGGCTGGAACCAGACAGCCTAGATGGCCCTCACGCACTTTGCTGCCGCCGTTTCCGGGAAATTGCCCATGCCGGAATCGCTAGGCGGCGGTCTCTTGAACCATCGTCCCATGTGATTTTCGTCATGCCGATTCGGCATGGGGTAGACGGTTACGGCATTAGACGATCATTAGCACCCTATGAATCATGGCGCCCCTTTTGCGGCTCGCCCGGCCACCCCGGACGCTGCTGCACTCCCGACTTCCACAAGAATTCAGAGGGTGACGACTATGACCAAGGCCAGACTGAGCCTCGCATGGCAGATTCTCATCGGGCTGGTGCTGGGTATCGCCATTGGTGCCCTGCTCAACCACTTCAGCGCCGAGAAGGCCTGGTGGATCGCCAACGTCCTGCAACCGGCCGGTGAGATTTTCATCCGCCTGATCAAGATGATCGTCATCCCGATCGTCATCGCTTCGCTGGTCGTCGGCATCGCCGGCGTGGGCGACGCCAAGAAGCTTGGCCGCATCGGCCTGAAGACCATCATCTACTTCGAGATCATCACCACCGTGGCGATCGTGGTCGGCCTGCTGCTGGCGAACTTCTTCCAGCCCGGCACCGGCATCGACATGAGCACGCTGGGTACCGTGGACATCTCCAAGTACCAGCAGACCGCCCAGGAAGTGCAGCACGACCACGCGCTGGTCTCGACCCTGCTGAACCTGATCCCCTCCAACATCTTCGCCGCCGTCGCCCGTGGCGAGATGCTGCCGATCATCTTCTTCTCGG
Organism: Pseudomonas sp. LFM046; assembly: GCF_000949385.2. Lineage (NCBI taxonomy): Bacteria > Pseudomonadati > Pseudomonadota > Gammaproteobacteria > Pseudomonadales > Pseudomonadaceae > Pseudomonas > Pseudomonas sp. LFM046. The sequence continues at coordinate 5,878,259 of NZ_JYKO02000001.1, forward strand.
TGATGTTCGGCCTCGGCCTGTCGAGCCTCCCGAGCGAGACCCGTGAGCCGCTGGTGAAGGTCTTCCAGGGCGTGTCCGAGACCATGTTCAAGGTCACCCACATGATCATGGCCTACGCCCCCATCGGCGTGTTCGCGCTGATCGCCGTGACCGTGGCCAACTTCGGCTTCGCCTCCCTGCTGCCGCTGGCCAAGCTGGTGGTGCTGGTCTACTTCGCCATCGCCTTCTTCGCCTTCATGGTGCTGGGCCTGGTGGCGCGCCTGTTCGGCTTCTCCGTCACCAAGCTGATGCGCATCTTCAAGGACGAGCTGATCCTCGCCTACTCCACCGCGAGCTCCGAGACCGTGCTGCCGCGCATCATCGAAAAGATGGAAGCCTATGGCGCGCCCAAGTCCATCAGCAGTTTCGTGGTACCCACCGGTTACTCCTTCAACCTCGATGGCTCGACCCTGTACCAGAGCATCGCCGCCATCTTCATTGCCCAGCTCTACGGCATCGACCTCAGCATCAGCCAGCAGCTGCTGCTGGTGCTGACCCTGATGGTCACCTCCAAGGGCATCGCCGGCGTGCCGGGCGTGTCCTTCGTGGTGCTGCTGGCCACCCTGGGCAGCGTCGGCATCCCGCTGGAAGGCCTGGCCTTCATCGCCGGCGTCGACCGCATCATGGACATGGCCCGTACCGCCCTGAATGTCATCGGCAACGCCTTGGCGGTGCTGGTGATCGCCAAGTGGGAAGGCATGTACGACGCCGAGAAGGGCCAGCAGTACCTGGCCTCCCTGCACAGCCTGGGCGGCGGCGAAGCGCAGCCCAACGGTCGCGCGGTGATCGACTGATCCCGAGTTGTGATTGAAGAAAAAGCCCCGACCTGGTCGGGGCTTTTTTGTTGGGGCTGGCAGGTGCTCCGAGGCCCGGCGTGGCTCCCCAAGGTTCGCACCAGAGATTGCATTCGCCGCCATGGCTAGCGCCCCGCTAGAATCCGCCTCACTGTTTTCGGGGGAACTGCAAATGCTCAACGGCTTGTGGCTGAGCTTCTTCCTGGTGGCGGCGGTGGCTGCGCTGGGACGTTGGATCGGGGGAGATCCGGGTGTCTGGGCGGCGATGGTGGAGAGCCTGTTCGCCATGGCCAAGCTCTCGGTCGACGTGATGATCATGCTGTTCGGCACCCTGACCTTGTGGCTGGGCTTCCTGCGCATCGCCGAGAAGGCCGGTCTGGTGGATGTCCTCGCGCGGCTGCTCGGCCCGCTGTTCGCCCGCCTGATGCCGGAAGTGCCGCGTGGCCACCATGCGCTTGGCCTCGTCACCCTGAGCTTCACCGCCAACGGCCTCGGCCTGGATAACGCCGCCACCCCCATCGGCCTCAAGGCGATGAAGGCGCTGCAGGAGCTGAACCCCAGCAGCACCTCGGCGAGCAACGCCCAGGTGCTGTTCATGGTGATGAACGCCTCCTCCTTCGTGCTGCTGCCGGTGACCATCTTCATGTACCGCGCCCAGGCCGGCGCCAGCGATCCGGCCATGGTGTTTCTGCCGATCCTGCTGGCCAACGCCATTTCCACCACCACGGCGCTGCTCTCGGTGGCCGTCATGCAGCGGATCAAGCTGACGGACCCGGTGCTGCTCGCCTGGCTCGGCGGTGGCGCGCTACTGCTCGGCGGCTTCATGGCCGTGCTGGCCGGCCTCTCGGCCACGGCGCTGACGGCGCTGTCCTCGCTGCTCGGCAACTTCACGCTGTTCGCGCTGATCCTCTGCTTCCTGGTGATGGGCGCGCTGAAGAAGGTCCCGGTCTACGAATGCTTCGTCGAAGGCGCCAAGGAAGGCTTCGAGGTGGCGAAGAACCTCCTGCCCTATCTGGTCGCCATGCTCTGTGCCGTGGGCGCCCTGCGGGCCTCGGGCGCCCTGGAGCAATTGCTCGATGTCATTCGCTGGGCAGTCGAAGCCCTGGGGATGGACAGCCGCTTCGTCGAGGCCCTGCCCACCGGCCTGGTCAAACCCTTCTCCGGCAGTGCCGCCCGCGCCATGTTGCTCGAAACGATCCAGAGCCACGGCGTCGACAGCTTCCCCGCGCTGGTGGCCGCCACCATGCAGGGCAGCACCGAAACCACCTTCTACGTGCTCGCGGTGTACTTCGGTTCGGTGGGCATCCAGCGCGCCCGGCACGCCGTGGGCTGCGCCCTGCTGGCCGACCTGTCCGGGGTGCTCGCCTCCATCGGCGTCTGCTACTGGTTCTTTGGCTGACGTCCGCGCGGACCGGAGTGGGAGACGCACAAACCGAGGACTCATGGTGCCCGTAGGATGCGGTGGAGCGAAGCGATACCCATCGGCGGCGGCTGATGGGTATCGCAAGCTCCACCCATCCTACGAAGAGCCGTCCCTTGGGCTGGATTGGTAGGGGGCGTTCAGTGGGGCTTGGGCGGTAGCTCGGACGGGTTCACGCGAAAGCGCAGGGTGCCGATCATCTGCCCCGCCTCGGTCAGCACCTGCACCTGCCAGCGGCCCACCGGGTTGGACGGGAAGTTCTGCTTGTGGGTCCAGGCGCGGTAGCCGGCCTCGCGGCCGCCGTGGATATCCAGGGCGATGCGGTCCACCTCGCGGCCGTTGAAGCGCCAGACGTGGTAGATGCGCTCGTTCAGTCCGCGTGGCGCGTTGATCGCGGTATAGGCATAGAGCCCCTTGCTGCGCAGGTCGGCGGCGCTGACCTGCTCCACGCCGTCGCCCGGCGTGCGCTGGTGGTCGTTCAGCTCGGGAGTGACCGCGACTTCCGTGAGCCAGAGGGTCGCCGGCGGTACCCAGACCCGCGTCACCCAGCCCAGCCCGCCCAGTGCCAGGGTCAGCCCCACCAGCCCGAGGCCGCGCCACCAGCGCTGCACCCGGATGACGCCGAACAGGCTGACGAAGGATAGCGCCACGGCGATGCCCAGGGCCCAGCGGTAGCTCTGCGCGGTGGTCTGCTGGAGGATCAGCGGCAGCGACGCCAGCAGTACGGCGAACAGCGTGAGGGTGTGGTACGCGAGAAACAGCCAGCGGCGCGGCGCCAGATGGCGGTTGTACACCGGGTCGGTGATCGAGCACAGCGCGGCCACCCCGAGCAGGCCGGTGAACAGGGCCTGGCCGCTGTTCCAGCTGGTGGTGATGGCGAAGAACGGCAGCACGAAGAACAGGCTTTCCTGGTGGATCAGCTGGGTCAGGAAACGCATCAACGGCGGCGGCAGTTCGATGCCGAAGCGCTGCTCGAAGGTGCGTCGGAACAGGTTCTCCAGCATCAGCCAGAGCCAGCTCACCAGCAGCAGGATGGCCATCATCTTGGCCACGCGCGCACCGCGATCCACCAGGAAGAAACTCGCCATTCCCGAAACGAAGCCATAGAGGGCGATCAGCCGAGGATGGCGCTGCAGCAGTTCGAGCAGCTTGAGGACCTGGGGTTTGAAGGTGGAGAGCAGCATCGGTGGCGACAAGGCTGAAGACGAAGGCGCGCAGGATACTGTCGGGCGCCGTCCCTGAGAAGGCGAGCAGGCGTTGGCCTGACGGCCTGCCACTCAGCCCAGCAACAGGCGCATTTTCTGTGGCTGGTCGGGGCGGCCGCTGGGCAGGGTGCAGGGCGGCAGGTCTTCGACCCAGCGGAAGGCGAAGCGCTCGTAGAGGCGAATGGCCGGGCGATTGGACTTCAGCACCGCCAGTTCCACCCGGTTCATGCCCAGGCGACTGCAATGCTCCAGTGCCGCTGCCATCAGCTGCCTGCCCAGGCCCTGGCCGCGATGGGCCTTCATCACCTGCATGCCGAGCACGCCGAACTCTTCTCCCGAACTGTCTTCCAGCCCACAGAAGCTGGCGGGGAAAATCTCGATGGAGCCCACCAGCTCGTCCTTCACCTCAGCGATGAACTGCGGCAGGTCCAGGGGCAGTGCCCGTAACAGCAGGGCGCGCATCTGCTCGATGGGCGGCGCTTCGGCCCGCAGCAGGAATTCACCCTCGGCACTGACCTCGGCGAACAGCCGGTGCAGGGCTTCGATATCGCTGATGCGCAGCTTCCTGATGGCCATGGGCGTCCTGCTCCAAAGGGGATGCGGGCACTGTGGACCAGGGCACAGGGCCTGGCAATGGCTCAGCCGGAGCGACGATGACTGTCCCAGAACTGCTGCGCCAGCAACCGCAGGCCTGCCGCAAGTTCGGCGACTTCCTGCGCGCTCTGCTGGCTGCGCCCGGCGCTGTCGGCATTGTTGTCGGCGGCCTGGCGGATGCTCGCCAGGCTCTGACGGATCTCCTCGCTGGCGGCGCTCTGCTGTTCCACGGCACTGGCGATCTGCAGGCTCATGCCATTGATGGCGTTGACCTGCTGGTTGATCTGCGCCAGGGAGTCGCTGGCGCGCAGGGCCTGGCTCAGGCTCTCGCCGGCCTGGGCGCAGCTGCGCTGCATGGCCGACGCGGCCTGGCCGGCGCCCTGCTGGAGGTTGGCGATCATCTCGTGAATTTCTTCGGTGGACTGCCGGGTACGCGAGGCCAGCGCGCGGACCTCGTCGGCCACCACGGCGAATCCCCGGCCGGCGTCGCCGGCGCGGGCCGCCTCGATGGCCGCGTTGAGGGCGAGCAGGTTGGTTTGCTCGGCGATGCTGCGGATCACTTCCAGCACCTGGCCGATGTGGCCGCTCTGGCCTTGCAGCAGGTTCACGGCCTCGCTGGCCTGGCGGACGCCCTCCTCCAGCTCGGCGATGCGGCTGCGGGTGATGTCCACTTCATGCCGGCCGAGGCTCGCCGCCGCGTCGGTCTGATCGGCGGCGGTGGCGCTCTCCTGGGCATTGCGCGCCACATCCTGGACGCTGCAGGTCATCTCCTCCATGGCAGTGGCGACCTGCTCGGTCTCCTGCTGCTGCTGGCGCGTGGCTTCGTTGCTGCTGGAAACCGAGGCCGCCAGCTGCCCCGCGTGCTCGGCCAGTTGCCGCGACGATTCGGCCATCCGCCCGACCACGGCGCCCGCCTCCGTTTCCAGCATGCGCAGGGCGAAGGCGATCTCGCCGAACTCGTCGTTGCGTCCGCAATACAGCCACTGGCTGACCGGGTTGCGGGCAATGCCACGGGCCTTTGTCAGCAGCGCCTGCAGCGGCTGCAGCTGCCAGCGGATCAGGGCGTAGCCGAGGCCGAGGCTGGCGACGGCGGAGGGCAGCGCCGCGAAGGGCAGCAGGCCCGCCAGCAGACTGTCCAGGCCCAGGCCGAGCAGGCTGGACAGGCCGCAGATCGCCACCAGGCGCTCGCGCAGACCCAGCCGCGCGGGGCGCAGTGTCCTGGGGCGCTGCCCCGCGCGCAGTTGGGCGTAGAGCCGCTCCGCCGCCTCCACTTGCTCGGGCTCAGGGCGGGTGCGCACCGACTGGTACTCCACCACCCGTCCGTCCCGCAGCACCGGCGTGACGAAGGCACTGACCCAGTAATGGTCGCCGTTCTTGCAGCGGTTCTTCACCAGCCCCATCCAGCTGTGCCCGCCCTTCAAGGTCTGCCAGAGATGCTCGAAGGCGGCCGGCGGCATGTCCGGATGGCGCACCAGGTTGTGACTGCGCCCGACCAACTCCTCGCGCTGGAAGCCGCTGATGGCGAGGAAGTCGGCGTTCACGTGGGTGACGACGCCCTTGAGGTCCGTGGTGGAGAGGATGTTGGCGCTGGCGTCGAACTGGACCGCCCGGCCGGTGACCGGCATGTTGATCTTCATCGGCTGCTTCCCTGCTTGTCTGCGTGGCTCCGCCCGGACACGGCCGGCGGGCGCCCTTCCCCATCGAACCCTGTCTCACCCCGCAGCAGCGGCTCCAGTGCCTCCGGCGGCAGGGGGCGGCTGAACCAGTAGCCCTGGGCGTAGTGGCAGTCCGCGTCCAGGAGGAAGTCCAGGTGCGCGGCGCTTTCCACGCCTTCGGCCATCACCTCCAGGCCGAGGCTGCGGCCAAGGCCGATGATGGCCCGGCAGATCGCGTTCAGCTCCGGGTCATCCGGTGCGCCGCCGATGAAGCTGCGGTCCACCTTGAGGATCTGCAGCGGGAAGCGCTTGAGGTAACCCAGCGAGGAGTAGCCGGTGCCGAAATCGTCCAGGGCCAGGCTCACCCCGAGCACCGCCAGTTCGCGCAGGCAGGCCAGGGTGTCGGCGCTGTCGTGCATCAGCAGGCTCTCGGTGATTTCAAGCACCAGGCTGGTGGGGGCCAGGCCGGTGTCCCGGAGAATCCTGGCGACCCGGTGGACGAAACCCGGCAGCAATAGCTGACGGCTGGAGAGGTTCACCGAGCAGCGCAGTGCCGGCTGCCCGGCCAACTGCCACTGGCGCGTCTGCCGACAGGCCTCGCGCAGCACCCAGTCGCCCACGGCGACGATTTCGCCGGATTCCTCCAGGGCCGGGATGAATTGCAGCGGCGATTCCAGCCGGTCGCCCCGGCGCCAACGCAGCAGAGCTTCCACCGCCACCACCTGTGGCCGGTCGCCGTCCAGGCGGCAGATGGGCTGGTAGTGCAACTCGAACTCATGCCGCTCCAGGGCGTGGGCCAGGGCGCTGTGCAGTTCCAGGCGCTTCTGGGCGGCGGTCTGCATCTCGGCGCTGTAGCGGGCGAACTGCGCCTTGCCGGCTTCCTTGGCGCGGTACAGCGCCAGGTCAGCGGCCTGGAGGGTATCCACCGCCTGGCCTTCGGCCTGGAGCCCGGTGATGCCGATGCTGGCGCTCAGCGACAGGGTGTGATCGTCGAGTCGCAGGGGCTGGTGCAGGCTGTCGAGCATGCGCTGGGCGACCTGCTCGGCATCGGCGAGGCAGGCCAGGTCGTCCAGCAGCACGACGAACTCGTCACCGCCGAAACGTGCCAGGTGGTCGCCGGGGCGCAGGCAGCGGGCCAGGCGCTGGGCGGCTTCCACCAGGACCCGGTCGCCCATGGCGTGGCCGAGGCTGTCATTGATCAGCTTGAAACGGTCCAGGTCGACGAACAGCAGCGCTGCTTCCCGGGCGCCGGGCCGCTGCCGGCGTTCCAGTGCACGTTGCAGCAGTTCATCCAGGCGAAGACGGTTGGCCAGGCCGGTCAACGGGTCGTGGCGCGCGGCGTGGCGCAGCTCCTGCTCGGCGGCCTTGTTCTTGCTGATGTCGGTCTGGGAGCCGGCCATGCGACCGGACTCGGCCACGCCGCGTACCAGCACCCAGAGATAGCTGCCGTCCCTCCGGCGAATGCGGTACTGGTGGTGCAGCCAGGGCGTCTCGCCGCGCAGGTGGGCCTCCACCGCCTGGCGCAGGCCCGGCTGGTCGTCCGGGTGGACACGGGCGAACCAGCTGGCGCTGCCCTCCCCCAGGCTGTCGCGGCTCATGCCGAGCATGGCCGCCCAGCGCTCGGAGAGGTAAAGGCGGTCGTGTTCCAGGTCCCAGTCCCAGAGGCCATCGTTGGCCCCGCGCAGGGCGCGGGCGAAGCGCGCTTCGCTGTCCTCCAGGGCCTGGCGCTGGGCGCTGCTGTAGGTGTCGATGGCCAGCGCCATGTCGAAGAACACGGCTTTCAGCAGGCTGGCGTAGGTGGCGCTCGCCTCGCTCTCGCCCAGCAGCGCGTCGAGCATGTGGTCCAGGTACAGGCGGTAGGCGCCCAGGTACCACTTGAGGTCCACCCCGACCTGCTGGTGCACCAGCCCCACGCGCAGGCGATTGAGCACGTAGTCGCGGTCATAGGGGCCGCTCCAGAGGCGCTGGTAATAGTCCAGCTGGCTGTGCTTCAGGCGCTGCAGCGTGGTGGGGTTGCGGAGGATGCCGGCGATGGGGTCGAACTGTTCCAGGTGGCCGTACAGGCGCTCGACGAAAGCCCGGTGGCACCCTTCCATGTCTTCGGCGTGGCGGGTCAGCCGCGCGGCGTCCGCGTCCTGCCACTCCAGGTAGCGACCGCGCATGGCGACCTCGCCCCGCGACAGGCCGATACGGCTGAGCATCCCCTCGAGTAGTTGTTCCAGGCCCATGCATCCTCCCTTGGATGTTTCCTGCGGGCATAAAAAAAGCGCCGTGATCGACTGCCCCTTGAGGAGCGGCCGATCACGGCGCTTTGTCTTGCAGGCCCCTGATGTCCTGCCCGGCAAAGCCGGCTTCCGCCTTGGCGGAACCTGTGCCGCTCAGGTTTTACCTGAGTCATTTGGCCGCGGCAACTCCCCCAGTGCGTGTTCGAGGCGTTTGCGCAACCGGCCCAATTCGCTGGACCTGAAGGCGTGCCGGGTCCGTTCCAGCACTTCCACGGTTTCCCCCAGCAGGGCATGCAGGCGGCTGGACTGACTCAGCGGGGCATCTTTCAGCCAGTGGCAAAGCGGGGCTCGCGTGCAGTCACAGGCGCGGGCGAGGACGGTGCAGTCCAGGGCGCTGCGCGCCAGCAGTTGGCGGGCCTGGTCGGCGAGGGCCTGGTCATCACAAACGAGCAGCAGCGGAGCGGGAATGCGCGGCATGGCGGAGGTGACCTGATGTCAAAAGGCCATCTAATCTATACCGTTGCCTTCGTGTAAATGTTGATCCGCATCAGTTGTCGCAATTGGCCACCCGGCCTGGCGACGTCGGCCACTGCCGGGCCGGGGGTGGGGAATCAAGCTGCTCTGGCCCTGACCAGGCGCAGCTCGGCGAGCAGCGGGCGATACAGGGTCCAGAGTTCGTCGCCGCGCACCTCCAGAACCAGGCTGCCGCCCTCGCCCACCAGGCGCTGGTAGCGCAGCTCCGCCTCCAGGGCTTCACCCAGGGTCGAGCTGCTCTGCAGGAGATAGCCGAGCACGCTGAACTGGCCCGGCACGCTGTGAAGAGCGCGGCTCAGCGGTGCGAGCTGATCTCCGGTTCGAAATAGCGTTGGGGCTCCATTGCCGTGTCGTCCTCGTCGACCGACTCGGGCGCATCGGGGTTGTCCAGCACCGCGTAGGCAATGGCGCAGAACAGCGAGTTGAGGCGCTTCATGTCGCTGATCAGGCCCAGGTGCAGGGCACTGGTCTCGATGCTCTGCACCACCTGTTGGTGCAGGCGTGCGACGTGGGCGTGGGAGAGGCGCCGCTCGAGGATGCGGAAACGCTGTTTGGCCCGGCGCAGGCGCTTGGCGTTCTCCTGGTCACCGTTGAGGAACACGGAGAGGGCCAGGCGCAGGTTTTCCACCAGTTGGTCGTGGAGGCTGACGATTTCCTCCAGTCCCTCATCGGAGAAGGCCAGCCCCTGGGCTTTGTTCTTGCTCTGCACGTCGTCGAGCATGCGTTCGATGACGTCGCCGGCTTGTTCCAGGTTGATGGTCAACTCGATGATCTCGGCCCAGCGCCGGCTGTCGCGTTCGCCCAGGTCCTCGCGGGGCATCCGCGCGAGGTAGAGCTTGATGGCCGTGTAGAGCACGTCGAGGTCGTCGTCCATGCGGTGGATGTCCTTGCCCAGCAACGGGTCGCCGTCCCGAAGCAGGTGCAGCAGGTTGTGCAGCATCTGCTCGACGATATCGCCCATGCGCAGGGTTTCGCGCACCGCGTTGGCCAGGGCCAGGCTGGGGGTCTCCAGCGCTGCGGGGTCGAGGTGGCGGGGTTTGGCCACGTCTTCAGGCTGCGGACGGTCCGGCATCAGCCAGTCGCAGAAACGTGCCATGGGCACCGTCAGCGGCAGGCAGAGGGTGCAGCGCACGCTGTTGTAGAGCAGGTGGAAGGCGATCACCAGTTCGGCATTGGAGATGGGCCAGCCGTCCATCCAGTTGGCCAGCGGGCCCACCAGCGGCAGCACCAGGACACAACCGGTCAGCTTGAACAGCAGGCTGCCCAGGGCCACCCGGCGGCCGGCGGGGATCTGCAGGCTGCTGCTGAGCAGGGCGAGGATGCCGCTGCCAATGTTGGCGCCGATCACCAGGCAGAGGGCCACCTTGAGGGAGATCACCTTGGACGCGGCAAGGGTCGCGGTGAGCAGCACGGCGGCCAGGCTGGAGTAGGACACCATCGCGAACAGCGCACCGGTCAAAGCGTCCAGCAGCACGTCGCCGGTGAGGGAGGAGAACAGCACCTTCACGCCCTTGGCGGTGGTGATGGGTTCGGCGGCGACGATGATCAGTTGCAGGGCGAGGATGATCAGCCCGAGGCCGATGCCGACGCGGCCCAGCTGGCCGAGGCGGGTCTGCTTGCGGGACAGGAAGAAGATCACCCCGAAGAAGATCAGCAGCGGCGACAGCCAGGACAGGTCCAGGGTCAGCACCCGCGCCATCAGCGCCGTGCCCACGTCGGCGCCGAGCATGATGGCCAAGGCCGGGGCCAGCAGCATCAGGCCCTGGGCGACGAAGGAGCCCACCAGCAGCGCCGTGGCATTGCTGCTCTGCACCAGGGCGGTGACGCCGATGCCGGCGGCGAAGGCCAGGGGCGGTCGGCGGATGCTGCGGCTGAGCAGGCGGCGCAGGTTGGCGCCGTACACGCGGAGGACGCCGGTCCGCACGATGTGCGTGCCCCAGATGAGCATGGCGACGGCCGAGAGGAGATTGAGCAGCGTCAGCATGGTGGCCCTCCTGGCGATCTCGAAGGCCGCTGTGCCCAAGCACGGGATACAGCGGTGAAGTCAGGCGAGTGGAAACGGGACTGTCATCGTTAGACCGTCGTGGCCTGGCCTGGTCTCCGGGAAGCGTCCGACTCGCTTGGCGCCTACCTCGTATTAAAGACCGTCATCGCCGATCCTGCCCGTTACCGATCAACGGTTTGGCGGGGAATCTTGAGGTGGTTTGTGGGAGATATGGATACGCGCTTGTGGATAAGCAGGGGGCAATAAAAAACGGGGCCATTCGGCCCCGTTCTTCATGGCTGCGGTTTACTGCCCAGGAATGTCCTTGCGCAGTTTCACCGGGTCTTCCTTGCGGCCGCGGGCGGTGCGGGCGCGGATGTTGAGCGCTTCCACGGCCAGGGAGAAGGCCATGGCGAAGTAGACGTAGCCCTTCGGCACGTGGACTTCGAAGGATTCGGCGATCAGCACGGTACCCACCACCACCAGGAAGGACAGGGCCAGCATCTTCAGGCTCGGGTGGCGATCGATGAAGGCGCTGATGGTGCCGGCGGCCATCATCATCACCAGCACGGCGACGATGATCGCGGCGACCATCACCGGCACGTTGGAGACCATGCCGACGGCCGTGATCACCGAGTCCAGGGAGAACACGATGTCGATGATGGCGATCTGGATGATGGTGCCGATGAAGTTGCGCGCCGCACCGGATGCCGGCTGCTCGTCGGTTTCGTCTTCGCCTTCCAGGCTGTGGTACATCTCGGTGCTGCTCTTCCACAGCAGGAACAGGCCGCCGAAGAAGAGGATCAGGTCACGGCCGGAGATGCCCTGGTCGAACACATGGAACAGGTCGTTGGTGAGCCGCATGATCCAGGTGATGGACAGCAGCAGCGCGATTCGGGTGACCATCGCCAGCGCGAGGCCGAAGAAGCGGGTGCGCGCCTGCATGTGCGGCGGCATGCGGCCCACGAGAATGGCGATCATGATGATGTTGTCGATGCCGAGGACGATCTCCAGGGCGGTCAGGGTGAAGAAGGCGACCCAGATTTCCGGGCTGGTCAGCCATTCCATGATGCGTTGGTCCTCACGAGGTTCTTGGTCTAGGGATTGGGCACGATCAAGCCGGAAACAGCTTACGCAGTTTCCGGCTTGATCGAGGTGTCATTCAGCGACTTCTGTAGCTGTCAGTGCGACCCGAAGAGCGGGAACACACCCAGCAGCAAGGCGGCGAGGAGGATACACAGACAAATCATCACCGCCCACTTCAACGTGAAGCGCTGGTGGTCGCCGAACTCCACCTTGGCCAGGCCCACGAGCAGGTAGGTGGAGGGCACCAGCGGACTCAGCAGATGCACCGGCTGGCCTACGATAGACGCCCGCGCCATCTCCACCGGGCTGATGCCGTAATGGCCTGCGGCCTCGGCCAGAACCGGTAATACGCCGTAATAAAATGCGTCGTTGGACATGAAGAAGGTGAACGGCATGCTCACCACCGCCGTGATCACGGCCATGTACGGACCCATGGACGGCGGAATCACCGCCAGCAGGCTCTTGGACATGGCTTCCACCATGCCGGTACCGGACAGGATGCCGGTGAAGATGCCGGCGGCGAAGATCAGGCCCACTACCGCCAGCACGTTGCCGGCATGGGCGGCGACCCGTTCCTTCTGCTGCTGCAGGCAGGGGTAGTTGATGATCATGGCCAGGCTGAAGGCGATCATGAACAGCACCGGCAGCGGCAGCAGGCCGGCGATCAGGGTCACCATCAGGGCGGCGGTCAGTGCGCCGTTCACCCAGATCAGCTTCGGGCGGCGGGCCTCCGGGAACTGCGAAACACTGATCTCGTCATGGTTGATCTGCTCGTCGGGCAGGTGCAGCACGCCGAGGCGCGCGCGTTCGCGCTTGCCATAGGCCCAGGCGAGGCCGAACAGGGCGATGGCACCGACGATCATCGCCGGGATCATCGGTACGAAGATGTCCGACGGGTCGACGTGCAGGGCGCTGGCGGCGCGGGCGGTGGGGCCGCCCCAGGGGGTCATGTTCATGATGCCGCCGGCCAGGATGATCAGGCCGGCCATGATCAGCGGGCTCATGCCCAGGCGGCTGTATAGCGGCAGCAGGGCGGCGACGCAGATCATGTAGGTGGTGGCGCCGTCACCGTCGAGGGAGACGATCAGAGCCAGGGCCGCGGTGCCCACCGAGACTTTCAGCGGGTCACCCTTCACCAGCTTGAGGATCCTGCGCACGGCCGGGTCGAACAGACCGGAGTCGATCATCATGGCGAAGTAGAGGATGGCGAACATCAGCATTACGCCGGTGGGGGCGAGCTTGCCGATGCCTTCGAGCATCATCGGGCCGATGCCCGCGGCGAAACCGCCGATCAGGGCGAAGGCGATGGGGACGATGATCAGAGCGATCAGGGCAGACAGGCGCTTGGTCATGATCAGGTACATGAAGCAGATGACCATGGCGAAGCCGAGCAGAGTCAGCATGGCGGTTCTCCGGACGTGATTCGGGTAGGGCGAAGGGCGATCAGCGCTGGGCCGAAGGCGTACGGAGAGCGGACGGAGCGGTGCCGGGATGGCAGCAGGAATGGAACATGACGATCACCAATCTTGTTGTTGTCGGATTGCCGGTCTGGTGCCGGCAGTGGGGCGGATGCTAAGGCGCCAACCTTTCAGCGAGCTTTCGGCGGTGATCGGGGCCGATTTCGCGGGGATTTGTCGACGAACGGCGACCGGGCGGTCGCCGTTTCAGGGAGTGACGGCGCGCATGACCAGCAGCAGGCTGCCGGCGGCGAGCAGGGTCTGCAGGGTGATGATGCCGGCCATCAGGTGGCTGTCGCCGCCGAGCTGGCGGGTCAGCACATAGGCCGTAGGCGCCGTGGGTAGGGCGAAGAAGAGCACGAGGATGCTGCTTTCCATGGCCGGCAGACCCAGCACCCGGGTCACGGCGAAAGCCAGGGCGGGCATGGCCAGCAGGCGCAGGGCGCAGTTCCAGGCCAGCGCCGGCACTTCGCCGGCCAGCTCCTGCGGCCGCAGCGCCGCACCGACGCAGAGCAGGCCCAGCGGGAGGCTGGCCACCGCCAGCAGGTTGAGCAGGCGATCGGTTCCGCCGGGCAGGCCGAAGCCGGCGACGTTCACCAGCGCGCCGCCCAGGCAGGCGAGGATCAGCGGGTTCTTCGCAATGGGCACCAGCAGCCCGCGCAGGCTCACGCCGCGTTCAGCGGTCAGCGCCCAGACCGACATCAGGTTCACCGTCGGCACCATCAGCGCCAGCATCAGCGCGGCCATCGCCAGTCCGTCCTTGCCATAGAGGCTGCCGATGGCGGCCAGGCCCAGGTAGGTGTTGAAGCGCAGGATGCCCTGCGTGATGGCGCCGAAGCGCGCCGCCGGCCAGCCGAGCAGGCGTCGCGCCAGCAACAGCGCCGCCCAGCCGATGCCGAGCCCGAGGAACACCGCCATGGCCAGCCGGGGCAGGGCGGGGTTGTCCAGGGGCGCGGTGGCCAGGCTGCTGAACAGCAGGGCGGGGAACAGGATGAAGTAATTCAGGCGTTCGGCAGAGGGCCAGAAGGCCTCACCGGGGAAGTCCCAACGGCGCAGCAGATAGCCGCCGACGATCAGCGCGAAGAGGGGCCAGAGGGCCTGGAAGAGGGTGAGCACGGCGACATCCAGTCAGCGGGAAGCCAACATCTTGGTGATCCCGCCGACCCTGCGCAACCGCCTGCTAGGGTGAAATCAGACCCGTCCAGGAGATCAACATGGCCGAACTCCTCACCGGCGGCTGCCACTGCGGGCAGCTGCGTTACACCGTCGAGGCGCCTCTGACGGACGTCGCCCATTGCCACTGCTCCATTTGCCGACGCACCAGCGGCGGCATCGTCACCACCTGGGCGACGGTGCCCCTGGCGAGCTTCCGCTGGAGCGCCGGTACGCCGGCCGAATACGCCTCGTCGAGCGAGGCCGTGCGTTACTTCTGCTCCCGTTGCGGCAGCCAGCTGGCGTTCTTCACCCAGCTCGCCCCGGACAGCCTGGATATCACGGTGGCGACCCTGGACCAGCCGGAGAACGTCCCGGCGGACCGGCATATCTGGGTGAAGAGCCGTCTTCCCTGGCTGCATCTGGATCCCCAATTGCCGGAGGAGGATGAGGAGACGCTCTGAGGGGGAAGCGGCGGACCTCGCGTAGGTTGGGTAGCGCTCCGCGAAACCCGACGGCCCCGAGTGCGGAATCGTTGGTGCACCCACCTACGGAGCGCACATTGCGTGCTTTACGGAAGGACTAGCCCGCCCGCGTCCTTGTGCAGCTGGCGCAGGTGTTTGCCGATCTGCTTGAGGTTGGCTTCGGTGCCGTTCAGCTCGGCCAGGCGCTGGGGTTCCAGCAGGCTGCGCACTTCGCGGTCGAGGTCGTCGCTGAGCTTGCGCATGGTCTGCTGGCGACTGCTGCTTTCGGCTTCCAGCTGCTGCCATTCGGCGCTCTGGGGCAGGCCGTAGCCGCCCTGCAGCAGCTCTGCTGGGCGGCTGAGGAAGCCGCTGTTAGCGAGCATCTGTTCAAGGGTGCCGCCGGCCTTGGCGAAGCGGGTCTGGCCGGCCTGTTCCCGTGAGCTCAGGTAGTTGCGCTTGAGTTCGTCCTGGGCCAGCAGCAACTGGCGGCGCTGGGCGGCCTGTTCCAGCAGGAGCAGGGCGGCGCTGGCGCGCAAGTCGGCTTTTGCGAACCAGGGGCGGCGCTGCTCGGCGGAAAGCTGCAGCCAGTCCTCCACCTCGTCCTGGGGCACGTTCAGGCGTTCCCGGAGGATCTTGAACATGGCCTGGTAGCGGTCGCGGAAGGAGTCGAAGCGGTAGCCCAGGCGCAGGGCTTCCCTGGGATCGTCCAGGGGCGTGTGGTCGGCGATGCCACGGCCCTCCAGCAGCTTGAGCAGGCCATTGGGCATGATGCTGTCGAGGTCGCGCAGGGCCGGGTGGTCGGTGCCGCTGCGTAGCAGCTTGAGGGTTTCCACCGCGCAATTGTTGGAGAGGAACCAGTAATCGCCGTCGTAGCTCCAGTGTATTTCGGCGGCGTGTTGCACCAGGGCCTCCACCTCGTCGCGGTTGAGTCTGAGGGGCACCGAGGCGAGGCTGCGCAGTTCCACCTTGGTGTATTCCTCGATCACCTGGTGCAGGGGCAGCACGAACAGGCGCGACGGGTAGGCGCCGGTGAGGCCGTCCCAGCTGGACAGCTGCACGTCGCCGACGAAGGCGCGGTAGGAGAGCACCAGGTGCTGGTCGAGGTCGAGGCGGCAGTCCGGCCCGCGCGGGCGGCCGGGTGCGCAGATCACCAGGCGCAGCATGCTGTGGCCCCAGCGGCTGACCCAGTTCTGGTTGGCTTCGGCGAACAGGTAATCCACCTCGTAGACCCGCTCGGGGTCTAGCTTGCCCAGGGGCTGCTTGCCGAAGTCGCTTCCGGCATTGAGGTAGGGATAGCCGTCGACGCAGCTGGCGCGCTCGGCCGGAGCCCAGCCGAAATGCTCGCGGAAGTAGCGGTACAGCGTCGGGCGGCGGCAGGCGTAGGCCGGATCAAGGAGGAAGTACTCCATGTTCACCGCGACGAATTCGCGGGAATTGCTCAGCTCGTAGCTATCCGGGCTGCGGGCCACCTGATGGTTTTCCGCTTCGCGCTGGCCGCGCTTGCCAACCGCCTGCGGCCAGCCGGCAAGGTCCAGCAGACGCGGGTCGTCGCTCAGGGTGAAGCGCCGCTCGGTCTGGCCCCGGCAGTCGCCGGGCAGGCCCACCAGGCCGTTGCTGGCGGACTGGTTGCGGCAGCGGAACTGTTGCGTCCGCTCGGTGGCGGACCAGAGCCGGGCGCGGTCATAGATATGGGTCAGCTCATGGAGCACGGTGGCCAGCATTTCGCGGCGCACCGTGCCGTGGACGCGGGTGGTCTTCTGTGTCGCCGCGCTGCCATCGGTCAAGCCGGCCAGCAGGTTGCGATTCAGCACCAGGGCGTCGAAGCGGGTGGCACGGCCATAGCCGTTCTCCGGCAGATCATCGCTCCAGCTGACTTCCACCTCGCGGTCCAGGCGCTGGATGAAGGCAGGCGGCAGGGCCGCGCGGGCCTCGTCCAGCAATTGTTGACTGGCCTCGCGCTGGGGCTGGGTCAGGCCTTCGTCATCCAGCACCAGGCGCAGGTCCGCCTGGGCGCCGCCGGCAATCAGCAGGCCGGCCAGGCAGAACAGACGCAGCAAGGTGTTCAGGGGCAGGTGCTCGCGGGATCAGAGGGCGAGGATGGTTTCCGCCAGGGCCTGGTCGCTGGCGTCGCGGGCCTCCGGGAATTGCTCGCGCAGGGCGCCGAACGCGGCTTCCAGCTGGGCGCCACGGATCTCGCCGGCGCTGGCCACGAAGCTGGCGGCGTCGTCGCGGGCGGCCATCACCACTTTCATGTCACGGATGGAGGTGGTGGTGTCGGAAGTGAAGTCGAGAGTGCGGTCCAGCGCGCGGACGATGATGTTGCTGGTGGCCTCCAGCGTCTGGGCCTGGGTGGCGCCAGCAAAGAAAGAAAGGGCGATGGCTGCGACAGACAGCGTGCGGCGCATGGAAGCTCTCCGTAGGAAATTTCTAGGGCATTGGACGGCATTACCCGACGGCAGTTCTTCACCGTGGGCGCAGGGCGCGAAGGTTAACGGAATGGGCCCGCGAGGAACAGGCGGCGCGGGGCGTGGAGGCCCCAATGGGCCGCGCGGAGGGCGCGGCCCGGGACCTCGTCAGAGGGCGAGGATGGCCTGGGCCAGTTGCAGGTCGCTGGCGGCCAGTTGCGGCAGGGTCGTGCGGATGTGCTTGAAGGCGGCTTCCAGGCGGGCGCCACGGATATCGCCGTCGCTGGCAACGAAGCTGGCGGCATCGTCACGGGCAGCGAGCACGATCTTGTCGTCGTCGAAGGAGGAGCTGATGTCGGAGGTGGAGTCCGAGCTGGCGCGAGTGGCGTCGACCACGGTATCGGTGGTGACCACGAAACTGGTGGCGGAGGCGCCGGTGGCGAGTGCCAGCAGGGCGGCGGCGCTGAGCAGGCGTAGAGAGGTCATGGGGTAACTCCTTTGACTGACCGGAGCGGCAGCGCGAGAGGCGCTGCCGGCTGCCCGGACAGCCTAGTCAAAGCGAGCGCGACGGGCCAGTGCTGGCTCAGCGCCAGAAGGGCCTGTCCAGTTCTTCATAGCGCTCGCTCGGGCTGATGCCGACATCCGCCAGGGCGCGGGCATCCAGTTGCGCCAGTTGGTTCCGGGTGCGCGCGTTGCGTTGCCACAGGGCAAGGGTGGCGAACAGGCGCAGGTACCAGTGGGTCCGGGGGCGGCTTGGCTGGAACCGGGCAGAAGTTACAGAGGCAGAGAGTGTGCGATCCATGGCGCTCTTCCTTCCCGCAGCGGCGCGGGGATGGGTGATGGAGGGTCATGATCCCGTTCGCGGGGAACCCTGTGCAGTCACAGCCGGATTCAATTGTGCTGTAGCAGATCGATGATTGTTGAAACTGTATTGGTCTGATCTGGATCAGCTGTGCTGGATGGGGCGGAGTGGGGCGCCGAGATGGTGTGTCTGCGAGGTTTCTGGTGGGCTGAAGCCCACCCGACACGAGGAGCATGCAGGCTCCAGCGCTGGCATTTTGGGCTTTTCAGGGCCCAGAAACGACGAAACCCGCCGCGGAATGCGACGGGTTCTGTCTGGGGTGTTGCTAGCGGGCCGCTGGCCCGGCGAACTGCTTAGCGCCAGAAGGGCTTGTTCAGTTCGGCTTCGCGCTGGGCTTCGCTGATACCGGCGTCGGCCAGCAGGCGAGTGTCGAGCAGGGCCAGTTGATGACGGCTGGCGATGCGACGCTGCCACAGCAGCAGGGTGGAGAGGGTACGCAGGGCCCACGAAGCTTTCGGGGATTGTTCGGCGCTTTCGAAGATCAGGTCGGAACTGAGGGTACGTTCCATGGCGGTAGGTCCTTCCCGCTTTTGACGGGGCTTGGTTATCAACTGGTGCCTATGATCTACCCGGAACAGCCGCGACTGTAGTCACAGTTGCTCTAAATTGTGTTGTTCATACTTAGCATGCTTATCAACTGTTTTGCTGAAATTCTGCGCAACTGTATGGGTGCTCCGGCAAATCACTCGTGATTCGCCAGAGCACCACATTTTTTCCTGTCGATTGAAAGAACAGCAGGGCTTTCAAACAGTACAGTTCTGATTTTTCAGAAACTGTTTTCAGACCCCTTTGTCAGAATCGTTGATTACAAGCTCATAACTGTTCTGGTCGATTTGGATCAGCTGGCCAGCATTTGGCCGGTTTCTTCCAGATTGATATGCCAGGACATGGCTTCGCGGAGCAGGTGCGGGGTGTGGCCGCCCTTGGCGCAGGCTGCACTGAAGTACGACTGTAGCGCTTGGCGGTAATCCGGATGCACACAGTTGTCGATGATCACCCGGGCGCGTTCGCGGGGGGCCAGGCCACGCAGGTCGGCCAGACCCTGCTCGGTGACCAGGATGTCCACGTCGTGCTCGGTGTGGTCCACGTGGCTGACCATGGGCACCACGCTGGAAATGGCACCGCCCTTGGCGATGGATTTGGTGACGAAGATGGCCAGGTGGGCGTTGCGGGCGAAGTCGCCGGAGCCGCCGATGCCGTTCATCATCCTGGTGCCGCCCACATGGGTGGAGTTGACGTTGCCGTAGATGTCGAACTCCAGCGCGGTGTTGATGCCGATGATGCCCAGGCGCCGCACCACTTCGGGGTGGTTGGAGATCTCCTGTGGACGCAGCACCAGCTTGTCCTTGTAGCGCTCCAGGTTGCCGAAGACATCGGCGTTGCGGCGGGCGGACAGGGTGACGGAGCTGCCGGAGGCAAAGGACAGCTTGCCGGCGTCGATCAGGTCGAAGGTGGAGTCCTGCAGCACCTCGGAGTACATGGTGAGGTCCTGGAACGGCGACTCGATCAGGCCGCACATCACGGCGTTGGCGATGCTGCCGATACCGGCCTGCAGCGGTGCCAGGTTATTGCTCATGCGACCGGCTTCCACTTCGCGCTTGAAGAAGGCGATCAGGTGGTCGGCGATAGCCTGGGTCTCGCCATCCGGCGGCAGCACGGTGGACAGGGAGTCCGGCTGCTCGGTGATAACGATGGCGGCAATCTTGGCCGGATCGATCGGAATCGCGGTGGCGCCGATGCGGTCATCCACGCGGGTCAGCGGGATCGGCGTGCGGGTTGGCCGGTAGGTCGGGATATAGATGTCGTGCAGGCCTTCCAGGTTGGGGTTGTGGGCCAGGTTGATCTCGACGATCACGCGCTTGGCGAAGATCGCGAAGCTGGCGGAGTTGCCCACGGAGGTGGTCGGCACGATGTGGCCCTGCTCGGTGATGGCCACGGCTTCGATCACGGCGATGTCGGGCAGCTTGAGCTGATGGTTGCGCAGTTGCTCGACGGTTTCCGACAAGTGCTGGTCGATGAACATCACTTCACCGGCATTGATCGCCTTGCGCAGGGTGCTGTCCACCTGAAACGGCATGCGACGGGCCAGCACGCCGGCCTCGGTGAGTTGCTTGTCGAGGTCGTTGCCCAGGCTCGCGCCGGTCATCAGGCTGATCTGCAGCGGCTGCTCCTTGGCTCGCGCGGCCAGTGCCTGGGGCACGGCCTTGGCTTCGCCGGCGCGGGTGAAACCGCTCATGCCGACGGTCATGCCGTCTTCGATCAGGGCAGCGGCCTCGGCCGCACTCATCACCTTGCCCAGCAGAGAGGGCAGGCGCACGCGATCAGAGTACATGGGGAAAACCTCGGACAACGGGGAGGGAAAGCGCGCAGTCTAGGGGCTGGCGGGGCGTCCGACTTCTATACCAAGGTCGAAGAAATGGCTCTATTCAGGGCCTTTCGTCGGAGGGGAGGGCGTGGATTGCTCTTCTGTAGGGGCGAATTCATTCGCCCCTACAACACAAGATGCCCGTGCAGGCGAAGGCGTAAACAAAAGCCCCGGCACAAGGCCGGGGTCTTCGCTGGATCAGGGCAGGGATCAATCCACTGCTTTCACCATGTCCTCGATCACCTTCTTGGCGTCGCCGAACACCATCATGGTCTTGTCCATGTAGAACAGTTCGTTGTCCAGGCCGGCGTAGCCGCTGGCCATGGAGCGCTTGTTCACGATGATGGTCTTGGCCTTGAAGGCTTCCAGGATCGGCATGCCGGCAATCGGCGACTTCGGATCGTTCTTCGCCGCCGGGTTCACCACGTCGTTGGCGCCCAATACCAGCACCACGTCGGCCTGGCCGAACTCGGAGTTGATGTCCTCCATCTCGAACACCTGCTCGTAGGGCACTTCGGCCTCGGCCAGCAGGACGTTCATGTGACCGGGCATACGGCCTGCCACCGGGTGGATCGCGTACTTCACGTTGACGCCGCGATGGCTCAGCTTCTCCGACAGTTCCATCAGCGCGTGCTGGGCGCGTGCCACCGCCAGGCCGTAGCCGGGGACGATGATCACGCTGTCGGCGTTGGTCAGCAGGAAGGCGGCGTCGTCGGACGAGCCGGACTTCACCGGACGCTGTTCCTTGCTGCCACCCGAGGCGCCGGCATCAGCTTCGGCACCGAAGCCGCCGAGGATGACGTTGAAGAAGGAGCGGTTCATCGCCTTGCACATGATGTACGACAGGATCGCACCGGAGGAGCCCACCAGGGAGCCGGCGACGATCAGCATCGAGTTGTTCAGCGAGAAGCCGATACCGGCCGCCGCCCAGCCCGAGTAGCTGTTCAGCATGGACACCACCACCGGCATGTCAGCGCCGCCGATCGGGATGATGATCAGCACGCCGATGACGAAGGCCAGGGCCACCAGCAGGGCGAAGGCGCCGATGTTGCCGGTGAAGGTGAAGTACAGGCCGAGGGCGACGATGCCCAGGCCCACCAGCAGGTTCAGCTTGTGCTGGCCGGCGAACTGCACCGGGGCACCCTGGAACAGGCGGAACTTGTACTTGCCCGACAGCTTGCCGAAGGCGATCACCGAACCGGAGAAGGTGACGGCACCGATGGCTGCGCCGAGGAACAGTTCCAGGCGGTTGCCCGCCGGGATGGCGTCGCCCAGGGCGGCAACGATGCCCAGGGACTGCGGCTCGACCACGGCGGCGATGGCGATGAACACCGCAGCCAGACCGATCATGCTGTGCATGAAGGCCACCAGCTCCGGCATCTTGGTCATTTCGACGCGCTTGGCCATGATCGAACCGGCGGTACCGCCGATCAGCAGGCCGACGATCACGTAGCCGATGCCCTGGGTGGCGAGGTCCGCGCCCAGCTTATAGATGAGGCTGATGGTGGTGACCACGGCGATGGCCATGCCGACCATGCCGAACAGGTTGCCGCGACGGGACGAGGTCGGGTGCGACAGACCCTTGAGTGCCTGGATGAAGCACACCGAGGCGACAAGGTAGAGAAGGGTGATCAGGTTCATGCTCATGGTCAGTGCTTCTCCGCCTGCGCTTTCGGCGCTTTCTTCTTGAACATTTCCAGCATGCGACGGGTGACCAGGAAGCCACCGAAGACGTTCACCGCGGCCAGTGCCACCGCCAGGGTGCCCATGGCCTTGCCCAGCGGGGTGACGGTGAGGGCGGCGGCCAGCATGGCGCCGACGATCACGATGGCCGAGATGGCGTTGGTCACGGCCATCAGCGGGGTGTGCAGGGCCGGGGTGACGTTCCACACCACGTGGTAGCCGACGTAGATGGCCAGCACGAAGATGATCAGGTTGTAGATGCCGTCGGAAATCAGGTCCATGGTCTCTATCCTTATGCGTTCACTTTTTGCGGAGCAGCGGTCGCGGCGGGAGCGCCGTTGCTACGCACGACATTGCCGTCGCGGCACATCAGGCATGCGGCGACGATGTCGTCTTCGAGGTTGATGGTGAGCTGGCCGTCCTTGTCGATGATCAGCTTGAGGAAATCCAGCAGGTTGCGCGCATAGAGGGCCGAGGCGTCCGCCGGCACCAGGGCCGCCAGGTTGCTGTGGCCGACGATGGTCACGCCGTGCTTGATCACCACTTGGTCCGCTTCGGTCAGCGGGCAGTTGCCGCCCTGGGACGCGGCGAGGTCGATGACCACGGAGCCCGGCTTCATTTCGGCGACGGTGGCTTCGTGCAGCAGGGTCGGCGCCTTGCGGCCCGGGATCAGCGCGGTGGTGATGACGATGTCGGACTGCTTGGCGCGCTCGTGCACGGCCTTGGCCTGGCGCTCCATCCAGGAGGCCGGCATCGGGCGGGCGTAGCCGCCGACGCCCTGGGCGCATTCGCGCTCTTCATCGGTCTCGAAGGGCACGTCGACGAACTTGGCGCCGAGGGATTCGATCTGCTCTTTCACGGCAGGACGCACATCAGAGGCCTCGATCACGGCACCCAGGCGCTTGGCGGTGGCGATGGCCTGCAGACCGGCGACGCCGGCGCCGAGGATGAGGATGCGCGCGGCCTTTACGGTGCCGGCGGCGGTCATCAGCATCGGCATGAAGCGCGGGTAGTGGTGAGCCGCCAGCAGCACAGCCTTGTAGCCGGCGATGTTGGCCTGGGACGACAGCACGTCGAGGCTCTGGGCGCGGGAGGTGCGCGGCGCCGCTTCGAGGGCGAAGGCAGTGATGCCGCGGGCGTTCATGCGCGCGATGACTTCGTTGCTGAAGGGGTTGAGCATGCCGACCAGTACGGCACCGGCGCGCATGTGCGCCAGCTCGCTCTCGGTCGGGGCAACCACTTTCAGCACCAGGTCGGCGCCGAAGGCAGCGGCGTCGTTGCCAATGGTGGCGCCAACGGCCTCATAGGCACTGTCCGGGATGCAGGCGCTGACGCCAGCCCCGCTTTGCACCGTCACCCGGTGGCCTTGGCTCACCAGCTTCTTGATGGTTTCGGGCGTCGCGGCAACCCGCGTCTCGCCAGCATGGCTTTCGAGAGGAACACCGATGTGCACTTCAAATCTCCTGCGTGATCGATCTGGTGAACCAGTGCACTGCGGATGGTGCTCTGGCGAGGCGGATCCGCCTTTCAACAGCCTGGTATCGCAACAGCCGAAACCTGGTGGCGCGGCATTCTGCAATCGGAACCTCAACTGCTTCAAGCAGTTCTGGAGTAAAACGATACAATAACTACAAGTCACGATTTGACTTGCTGTCCCTGGCTTCCGTTCCAGGCCCCGTCATCGCTGGTGGCGGCGAGCCTTCACCGAGGAATCCGGTGCCGGTCTCCATCCCCAGGTTGAATGACTATCCATCAAAGTAGCGCCAGTACAGGCTTTCGGTACGTGACATCCTGCCGTTAATGGCTGGCGCACTGTTAGTAAGACTTTTTAATAGTTGCCATAAGGCTGCGGAAAATGGGCGTTCTGTAGCTTTTGTGAATATCTGACTACAGGGTCAAGATAGAGATTTCGGCCGATAGGTGAGGGGAAGCGTAGTTCGCATGCAAGCCAGTCGCCTCGCGGGCTGCGCCAATTTGTCGCGGCTGCCGTAATGGGAATGGACGATGTCGCAAGAGCGAATTTTTGTCAGGGCTTCGGGGGTTTGCCAGGCGAAATGTGCGCAGGGGGGAGATCCACGAGGTGGATTTCCACCCGCACTGGCGGATGCGAGGAGCGCTACGAGCTGGCGGACCTAGACCAGCAATCCCAGTGTCTTGGCGCGCATCACCGCCTGGGTGCGGCGCTTCACCCCGAGCTTGCTGTTGATCTTCTTGGTGTGGGTTTTCACCGTGTTCACCGAGATGAACAGGTAGCTGCCGATTTCCTGATTGGAGAAGCCTTCGGCCAGCAGTTGCAGCACGGCGCGCTCGCGCTGACTGAGCAGGCTGGCCTGGTCGCCCTCGGTACCGGCCGTGCCGTCGCTGCGTGGGTGGTCGCGCAGCAGGCAATGCAGGCCGAGGCGTTCGGCCTGT
The DNA here is from genome assembly GCF_000949385.2 of Pseudomonas sp. LFM046. NCBI lineage: Bacteria > Pseudomonadati > Pseudomonadota > Gammaproteobacteria > Pseudomonadales > Pseudomonadaceae > Pseudomonas > Pseudomonas sp. LFM046. The sequence continues at coordinate 5,902,595 of NZ_JYKO02000001.1, forward strand.
TCCAGGACCTGACGCTCCAATTGGGCGGCGTCGGCCCGGCCGAGCTGGCGCCAGGTGGCGGCCAGGGCCAGACGTACTTCGCAGCCGAGCGGAATGAACTGCAGGACCTGGCAGCGCTCCAGCAGGTCCTCGAGCATGGCGGCGGCCTGTTCAGCGCGGCCGGAGCCGAGGTAGGCGCGCGCCAGCAGGAGCTGATTGCGCAGGGGCAGGGTGGGGTAATCCAGGGGCGCCATCCAGGCGTGCTCGCCGACAAAGTAGCGCTGGATGCGCAGGGCCACCGGTTCGATACGATCCCAGCGGCCCTGGCGGGCCAGTACGCGCATGCCTTGCAGGTTCAGCACGCCGCTGTAGGTGTAGCGCCAGACCTGTCGGCAGTGCATCTGCCGCTCGGCCTCGCGCAGTTCCTGGAAAGCCAGGTCGAACTGGCCACGTCGGGCGCGAAGTTCGGCCAGGCCGAGGAATCCGTGGAGGGCAAAGGGATCGAGGCAATCCTGCGCCTGCCCGAGACCGGTCTGCAGGGCGCGCTCGGCATCCTCCAGACGGTCGGCGATCAGGTGCAGTTCGGCCTGAATCAAGTGCAGGCGGCCAAGCATCAGGCTGTCCACCTGCTTGCGCTGGCCGATCAGCGAGAAGCTCTGGTCGAGCAGCGTCTGCGCCCGGGCGAATTCGCCACGCAGGATCAGCAGGCGAATGCGGTCGAGGTTGATCAGCACTTCGAACAGCAGGCTGCCCTGGCGGCGGGCGATTTCCAGGCCCTTGTGCAGGTGCGGCGTGACCTGTTCCGCGACACCGCAGGCCATGGCCATCCGCGCCAGGCTGGAATGGCAGAACAGGATAGGCATCCAGTCGTGCTCGGGGAGGTGTTCCAGGGCTTCGCGGCAATGCAGTTGGACATTTTCCACTGCCTGGCTGCGCAGGGCCCCGAGTACACCGTGCAGCGCCTGCCAGTTGGCCAGCAGCTTGCGGTTGCGCTGGGCGCTGGGCTGCGGGAGGAAGTGACCGAGCTTGGCGATGCAGGCTTCGGCTTCGTCCAGACGCCAGGAAATCAGCAGGCCCCAGGCGTTGAGACTGAGCAGGCGCGGTGTGCTTTCCAGCAGGGCGGCAGGCAGACGGGTACGCCAGGCCAGCAGGTGGGCCAGGTGCTGTTCGCCGGTCAGCCATTCCTGGCCGAGGCGTTCCAGGTAGTTGGCCGCAACCTCTTGCTGACCGGCGCAGAGGGCCTGCTCGATGGCGTCTTCCACCTGGCCGGCGCCGATGAACATGCGGCAGGCGCTGAGGTGCAGCCGGGTGGCCGCCGCTTCGCTGATGCGGTGGCGCAGGGCGCGCGCCACGGCGGGCAAGACCCGGTACCAGGTGCCGTGTTCGTCCAGCGGCATGCAGAAAGCCTGGCGCGCCAGCAGGCGCTCGAAGAGTCCCGCACCGTCGCTGTCTTCCCAGAGGTGCTGGCAAAGGCCGGCGGAAACCTTGGGCAGGTGGGCCAGGGCGAACAGGCAGTTGGCTTCTTCCGGGCTCAGGCGGTTGAGCAGTTCGTGGTCCAGGTATTCCTTCAGCCAGCAATGCTTGCCGCTGGAATTGGAGGCGGCCTTGGTGGAAAGGTGCAGGCGCACGCCCGCGCACCAGCCTTCGGTTTCCTGCCAGAGTTCCTCGCGCTGGGCGGCGCTGGTCTGCGGCGCCAGCAAGTCCACCAAGTGGTTGTGCTGCTGGCGGTCGAGGGCCAATTGGGTGGCGTCGAGTTCCAGCAGTTCACCGGCCAGCAACAGGCGTGGCAGGTTCCACGCCGGGCGCTGGCGCACGCTGGCGAGGATGCGAAGTTCGGGCAGGGCGCGGGCGAGGAGTTGGTCGACGCAGTCGTCGAGATCCGCAGGCGCCTGGCCGGGATAGTCGTCCAGCACCAGCCAGATCCGTTGGTCCCGCTGCCCCAGTAGTTGTTGCAGGGCCTGGGCCGCGGGCAGCGAGGGGATGCTCTGGCCAAGTTCGGCGGCGACCAGGGCGAGCAACTGTTCCGGGGTCAGCGGCTGCCCGGCCAGGTTGAGCCAGAGCACCTGGCCGGATTCGGCCCGGCTGCGGAGGAATTCATTGAGCAGCACGCTCTTGCCGAAGCCGGCCGGGGCGCACAGCAGACGCAGCCGGGTGTCCTGGATGGCCAGGCGTTCGGCCAGACCCGGACGCGGGACATGGGCTGGCGGCAGGCGCGGCATGCGAGACGAAACTACGTGCAGGGGCTGGCCGAGCAGAGGCATGGGGCGGTTCTCGCGGATTTGTTGTTATGGGTGAACCGGTCGCTCGCAGCCTAGAGGCCTGCCAGGCGAGCTTGAAGCAGCATGGACGGCGTTGATGAGGCGTTATCAGGAAGCAGGGGATTGATAAGAAGAAGGGCGCCCCAGTGCGGGGCGCCCGGAGGGGTCAGCGAATGCCTGCGTTGCGCAGCGCGGCCGGGGTGTAGTCGACGCCGTTGGCGGCGAAACCGAACTCGATGCCGTGCTTCTCTTCGTTCTTCATCCCCAGGGCGATGTAGCGCCCGGCGATGAGGTCGTAGAGCGTCTCCACCGCGTAGGAGCTGACCTGGCGCTGGTAGTGGTAGCTGGCATGGCCTTCGCCGACGCGCCAGAGCTGGCCGCGGCCGTCGTAGTGGTCCGCATAGGCGATTTGCCAGCTGTCTTCATCGATGAAGTAGTGGCGCTTGGCATAGATGTGGCGCTCGTTGGGCTTGAGGGTGGCGACCACTTCCCAGACCCGGTGCAGCTCGTAGCGGGTCAGGTCCTGGTTGATGTGACCGGGCTGGATGATGTCCTTGTACTTGAGCGCAGGCGATTCCAGCTTGTAGCTGTTGTAGGGGATGTACATCTCCTTCTTGCCCACCAGCTTCCAGTCGTAACGGTCCGGGGCGCCGGAGAACATGTCGAAGTTGTCGGAGGTGCGCAGGCCGTCGGCGGCGGTGCCGGGGCCGTCATAGGCCACCTGGGGGGCGCGGCGCACGCGGCGCTGACCGGCGTTGTAGAGCCAGGCCAGGCGCGGCTCCTTCACCTGGTCGATGGTCTCGTGGACCAGCAGCACGTTACCGGCCAGACGCGAGGGTGCCAGGACCCGCTGCTTGAAGTAGAGCAGCACGTTGGACGACTTTTCCTTGTCCAGCTGGTCCATGTCCGCCGGGAAGGCGACCTCGTCCTCGAATTGCACCGGCGTGAAGGAACCGTTGGTCTGGGGCGTGGCCTGGACCACCAGGCGCCGGGCGTTGCCACCGCGGTAGCGGGTGATGTGGTTCCAGAGCACCTGGACGCCGTCCTTGGGAATGGGGAAGGCGTAGTAGTGGCTTTCGGCGAAGTTGGACAGGCCATTGCCGCCATCCACCGGCTGGGTGCCGAGGGCGCTCTGCTTCGCGGCGTCGTAGACGGCCTGGGGTGCGGCGGCGCTGCGGTGGCTGGGGTAGACCGGGATCTTGTAGGTACTGGCGTAGCGCTTGAACAACGCCATCTGGCCGGGGGACAGCTTGTCCTTGTACTGCTCGGCATTGGCGGCGGTGATGGTGAACAGCGGTTGCTCGCTGGCGTAGGGGTTGCCGAGGAAGCCGTTGGAATCCACCGGAGCGGCGTTGGTCGGCAGGCCGCCGGTCCAGGCCGGGATGCTGCCATCGGCGTTGCCGAGTTTCTCCGCCCCCAGCGGGGTGAGGCTGGTGCCGAGCTGGGCGGCCTCCTCCTGGGTGACGGCGGCCATGACGTTCGCGGCGAGCAGGCTGAGGGCCAGGACGCCACCTTGCAGGATTCTTCTCTTGTTCATTCTGGGAGTCCTTGCGGTCAGAAGTTGAGGCCGAAGCTGAGGGCGACGAAGTCGCGGTCAGTGGTGGTGTTGAAGTGGCCGCCGAAGAAGTCGGTGTAGCTGAGGCTGGCGGTGTAGGTGTTCTGGTATTCGGCGTTGAGGCCGACGCTGACGGCCTTGGAGCCTTCGTTGAAGTTGGGGCCGTAGCCGTCAACGTCGTGGGACCAGGCCAGGTTCGGGGTCAGGTTGATGCCGGCGAAGACGTTGGGGTACTCCAGGCTGGCGCGGGCGCGGTAGCCCCAGGAGCTGCTGGTGTAGAAACCGTTGTCGTTGCATTCGCGCTGCGCCGGGCTGGCAGCGGTGAGCGCCAGGCACACCGCCTGGGAGGACAATTGACCGGGGCCGTAGATGGGATCGCGGCCGAAACGCAGTTCACCCACGTCGTCGTCGAGGCCGCCGATGTGGTTGTAGCCGACTTCGCCCACCAGGGTCAGGCGGCTGGCACCCATCACCTGGTCGATGAACTGGGTGGCGGTGACCTGGGCCTGGGTGACCGGCTTGCGCTGGTAGCCGTGCAAGTCGGCGCCAGCGCGGTTGAGGGCGTGGCCGCTCTCGAAGACCGGCGAGTTCGGCACCCCGAGGGCGGCGAAGGATAGGTCGGTACTGTTGATCTGCAGCGGCATGTTGGGGCGGAAGCTGACTTCGCCCGCCACGGAAGTGCCTTCGACGTTGGTCTGGAAGCTCAGGCCGTAGAGGCGGATGTCTTCAGGGTATTCGATGAAGTAGCGTGCGCCGGGGGCGCCGGGAATGATTGCCGGGCTCGGGGTCGTGGTGCGGATGGTGCTGAAGATCGGGCTGCGGCTGTGGTAGTTCAGGGCATAGGCGCCGAACTCGGTGTCGTTGAACTCCGGCACGAACCAGCGCAGGGCCACGCCGAACTGGCCGGAGTCACGGGCATCGCGGTCACCGGCACGGGGAATGAACAGGTTGTTGCCAGTTGCCGGACCGGTATTGTTCGACTGACCGGGCGGCAGGTCCGGGCCGGCGACCACCAGACGGTCGGTGCAGCCGTCGGCGACCACGTCCGAGGTGGAGAAGAAGGTGCCGCAGTTATCCACCACGGTCTGGTCCCATTCCAGCTGGTAGAAGGCCTCGGCCGACAGGTTGTCGGTCACGCTCTGGGACAGGTAGATCATGTTTACCGGGATCAGGCCTTCCTTGATCTCGGCGCCTGGACGGCGGAAGGCTGCGACATCGATCGGGTTGATCGAGTTGATGCTGTTGCCGATGAAAGTGCTCTCGCCCCAGCTCACCACCTGCTTGCCGACGCGGACGCTGCCCGGCAGATCGGCAATGTTGTAGTTGTGATAGATGAAGGCATCGAGCAGTTGGGCGCCGGACGACTTGGCGGCTTCTTTGCGGTCATGGTCGTCGATGTCATAGAAGAGCCGGTGCTCGTCCTTCAGTTCGAAGTCGTACCAGTACTTGCCGCGCAGGAAGACGCCGCTATCGCCGTATTTCAGTTCCAGGTCGTGGATGCCCTTGAAGATCTTCGAGAAGGTCTCGCCTTTCTTGAAGTTCAGGCGGCCGTCGTCGGACGTCCGCGAAAGCGCTTCGCCGCCGCTGGCGGTGGAGATGAAATCCGGGTCGGGTGAGCGCACGGCCCAGCTAGCGCCGACCGAGAGGGAGGAGTCGAACTGGGCTTCGATCTCTCCGATGTTGAACGTGATGGCAGAGGCCTGGGCTGTGCAACCCAGGGCAACGGCGGCGGCCAGCGTGTGCGGCCGGAAGATTCCGCGCATTGTTCTTGTTGTCATGCGGCTCTCCAGAGCGGGTCTTGGGAGGCTTCATGCTAATCAGCGGAATCTGGCGCCATAACTGCCTGAACGGGCGATTTCACCTATCACCCGAGTGGGTGATCCGGTCGCCGGAAGTGGCCCGGGAAGCGGCTTCAAGCCAGGTGGTGAGTCGTGGTGCCGGGCAGGGTTGCTACCGGGGGTTACAAGGTCAGTCGAGGCCTGCTTCGACGCGGTACTGGCGCGCGGCGTCCACCAGCCAGTCGCGGAAGGCGCCCAGGGCGGCCGATTCCAGCTTGCGCTCGGGGATGATCAGGTAATACGCCTTGTCGCTGCGGAAGCTGTGGGGGTGGGCGATGACCAGGCGGCCGTCGGCCAGCTCGCGCTGGATCAGGAAGGGCGGGATCAGCGCCACGCCCATCTCGTGCATGGCGGCCTGGGCGAGCATGGAGAAGAGTTCGTAGCGCGGGCCGCCGAGGTCGCGGGCGACGTTCATGCCCAGCGAGTTGAACCACTGGCGCCAGGCATAGGGGCGGGTGGTCTGCTGCAGCAGGGGCAGCCGGGCGATGGCGTTGGCATCCAGGCTTGCGCGTCCCTCCAGCAGCGCCGGGCTGCAGACCGGGACCGAGTGCTCGTGCATCAGGAAGTCGGCGCGGGTGCCGGACCATTCGGCATCGCCGAAGTAGAGGGCGGCGTCGAAATCGGTGTCGGCAAACAGGAACGGGCGGGTGCGGTTGGTCAGGTTGACCGTCACTTCCGGGTGCAGGCGCTGGAAGTCCTTCAGCCGGGGCAGCAGCCATTGGGTGCCGAAGGTGGGAACGATCGCCAGTTCCACCGTCATCGCGCCCTGCTGCCCCATCACCGCCAGGGTGTCGCGTTCCACGGCGTCCAGTTGGGCGGCGATGCGGCGGGAATAGGCCAGGCCTGCTTCGGTCAGCTTCACCCCGCGCCGGGAGCGACGGAACAGTTCCAGGCCGAGGAACTCCTCGAGTCCGGCGATCTGTCGGCAGATGGCGCTCTGGGTCAGCGCCAGTTCTTCGGCCGCCTTGGTGAAACTCTGGTGGCGAGCGGCGGACTCGAAGGCGACCAGGGCGGCGGTACTGGGGATCTTCCGACGCATGCTGTACCTCAGTCTCACAAGTAATGGCTGAAAATCAGGGCATTTGGCTTTTCGGAGTGAGAAATTAGCACAACAGCATGCGAATTCCTCGTTTGCCCGATCCGGCCTAGGCTGTCTAGGATGATCCAACACTAATAAGGCAGGGCACTGAGATGGCCCGGCCCCTTTCGAACTTTGCTTACCGAGGACACTCCCATGGCTGCCAAAGCAAGCTTCAACTGGATCGACCCGCTGCTGCTGGACCAGCAGCTCACCGAAGAAGAGCGCATGGTGCGCGACAGCGCCCAGCAATTCGCCCAGGACAAGCTGGCTCCGCGCGTGCTGGAAGCTTTCCGCCATGAGCAGACCGATCCGGCGATCTTCCGCGAGATGGGTGAAGTGGGCCTGCTGGGCGCCACCATCCCCGCCGAGTACGGCGGCAGTGGCCTCAACTATGTGTGCTACGGCCTGATCGCCCGTGAAGTGGAGCGTGTCGACTCCGGCTATCGCTCGATGATGAGCGTGCAGTCCTCCCTGGTGATGGTGCCGATCAACGAATTCGGCTCCGAAGCCCAGAAACAGAAGTACCTGCCCAAGCTGGCCAGCGGCGAGTGGATCGGCTGCTTCGGCCTGACCGAGCCAAACCACGGCTCTGACCCGGGCTCGATGATCACCCGCGCCAAGAAGGTCGACGGCGGCTACCGCCTGAGCGGCGCCAAGATGTGGATCACTAACAGCCCGATCGCTGACGTCTTCGTGGTCTGGGCCAAGGACGATGCCGGCGAGATCCGTGGCTTCATCCTCGAAAAGGGCTGGCAGGGCCTGTCCGCACCGACCATCCACGGCAAGGTCGGCCTGCGTGCGTCCATCACCGGTGAGATCGTGATGGACAACGTGTTCGTGCCGGAAGAGAACGCTTTCCCGGACGTCCGTGGCCTGCGCGGCCCGTTCACTTGCCTGAACTCTGCCCGTTACGGCATTTCCTGGGGCGCCCTGGGTGCCGCCGAGTACTGCTGGCACACCGCGCGCCAGTACGTGCTGGACCGCAACCAGTTCGGCCGTCCGCTGGCCGCCAACCAGTTGATCCAGAAGAAGCTGGCCGACATGCAGACCGAGATCACCCTGGCCCTGCAAGGCTGCCTGCGCCTGGGCCGGATGAAGGATGAAGGCACCGCCGCGGTGGAAATCACCTCGATCATGAAGCGCAATTCCTGCGGCAAGGCGCTGGATATCGCCCGCGTGGCGCGCGACATGATGGGCGGCAACGGCATCTCCGACGAGTTCGGCGTGGCCCGCCACCTGGTCAACCTGGAAGTGGTGAACACCTACGAGGGTACCCACGACGTCCATGCGCTGATCCTGGGCCGTGCCCAGACCGGCATCCAGGCGTTCTTCTGATCCTCGGGCGGGCCTCTCTTCTATATAGATAGGAGAGAGGCCCGCGTCCCATTGCGAACCCAGGTGATCCCATGGCTGGCGCTCTCTCCCATATCCGTGTGCTCGACCTCTCCCGCGTGCTGGCCGGCCCCTGGTCCGGACAGATCCTCGCGGACCTGGGGGCCGAGGTCATCAAGGTCGAACGGCCGGGCTCCGGCGACGACACCCGCGCCTGGGGGCCGCCCTTCCTCAAGGGTGCCGATGGCCGGGATACCAGCGAGGCGGCGTACTTCCTTTCCGCCAATCGCAACAAGCAGTCGGTGACCATCGACTTCACCCGTCCTGAAGGCCAGAAGCTGGTCCGTGAACTGGCGGCGAAGTCCGACATCCTCATCGAGAATTTCAAGGTCGGCGGGCTGGCGGCCTATGGGCTGGACTACGCGTCGCTGAAAGCCATCAACCCGCGCCTTATCTATTGCTCCATTACCGGCTTCGGCCAGTTCGGCCCCTACGCCAAGCGTGCGGGCTACGACTTCATGATCCAGGGCCTGGGTGGGTTGATGAGCATCACCGGGCGCTCGGACCAGGAAGAAGGTGCCGGACCTGTGAAGGTGGGGGTGGCGCTGACTGACATCCTTACGGGTCTTTATTCTTCCGTCGCCATGCTGGCTGCGCTGGCTTCCCGGGAACTCACCGGCAAGGGGCAGCACATCGACATGGCGCTGCTGGACGTGCAGGTGGCGTGCCTGGCCAACCAGGCGATGAACTACCTGACCACGGGCAATCCGCCGCGGCGCCTGGGCAACGCCCATCCGAACATCGTGCCGTACCAGGATTTCCCCACCGCGGATGGTGATTTCATCCTCACCGTGGGTAACGACAGCCAGTTCCGCAAGTTTTGCGAGGTCGCCGGTCATCGGGAGTGGGCGGACGACCCGCGTTTTTCAACCAATAAGGCGCGGGTGGCACATCGCGCCGAGCTGATCCCCATGATTCGCCAGGCAACGGTCTTCAAGACCACCGCCGAATGGGTGAGTGCATTGGAAGAAGTGGGCGTGCCTTGCGGGCCGATCAACGACCTGGCGGCAGTCTTCGCCGATCCCCAGGTGCAGGCGCGCGGGCTGCGGGTCGAGTTGGAGCATCCTTTGGCTGGCGTTGTGCCGCAGGTGGCCAGTCCCTTGCGCCTCTCCGACACCCCGGTGGAGTACCGCATGCCGCCGCCCCTGCTCGGCGAGCACACCCAGGCCGTGCTGGCGCGCGTATTGGGCCTGGCGGCGGAACAGGTGGAAGTCCTGCGCAAGTCGGAAGTTATCTAGCCCTTCTATATAGGTACGGAAACGCCTTTGAAGATAATTTCAAAAAAGGCGTTGACGGCAGATTTTGCATCCCTATAATGCGCCCCACTTCCGGCGCAGTCGCCAAGCAAAACTCCTTGATAATCAACGAGTTAAGTTGATGGTGGGGGCGCTGGAAGGTTCGGCTTCAGTCAGTTCGCCCAGGGCGAGCGAAGTCGAAAAGAGGCGGTTGACAGCGAGTTTGAACGCTGTAGAATGCGCCTCCCGCTGACGAGAAGAGTGAATCGGATCGGAAGCGCAAGCGGTTGAGTAGAAACGAAAATTTCGAAAAACAGCTTGACAGCAAGAACGGCTAGCGTAGAATGCGCGGCCTCGGTTGAGACGAAAGACTTGATCGAAACGCTCTTTAACAACTGAATCAAGCAATTCGTGTGGGTGCTTGTGAGGTAAGACTGATAGTCAACTGATTATCAGCATCACAAGTAACACTCGTGAATTCGAGAGTTTATTTGCGATTGCTGAGCCA
>NZ_JYKO02000002.1 GCF_000949385.2 Pseudomonas sp. LFM046
GCAGGATGTTCCCGGCGCTTTTTCGTATGTGCTTGATTTAAAACGGATTAAATCGACTTCCGTTTCGTCCTGTACCAATTTCGTACCATTTGCGTGCGTTTGCAGCTTCGCCAGCTCAGACCAGTCCGATGGCGAATTGATCCATTCGGCGTAAGTGCTCAGCAGGACTTCAACGGTGTGCCCCAGCTGGTTGGCGATGAACGCGAGGTTCGCACCGGCCATCAGCAGCATCGTCGCATAGGTGTGGCGCGTATCGTACTGCCGCCGCTTGCGGATGCCCAGCGCCTTCATGGCCGGCACCAGGTAATCGTTGGGCGCGTCCTCGCCCATCCAGGCCTTGCCCTGGGCCGGCGGGAAGACGTGTTCGGTGTCGACCTTTAGACGCTCGCGGATCGCCTTGGCCCGCTCCAGGGCATGCCAAGCGCGGTCGTTCAGGAGCACCTTGCGGCGCTTCTTGTTCTTCACCCGCTCGACCACCCCGCCGTCGGCGATGATGCGGCAGACATGGGCGGTGCGTTGCTGCTCGTCGATCTCGCCCCAGAGCAGCGCGCGCTGCTCGCCGGGGCGCATGCCGGTGTAGAAGGCAAACTCGAAGTAGGCGGCGTAGATCTCCACGCGGCGACCGCCGAGCTGGCCATATAGATGCGCGATGATCCGGTCGGCCTCTTCCTGGGTGAAGGGGTCGATGGTGCGCCTGTGCTTGCGTGGCAGGTCGACGGGCAGGGCGGGGTTCCTGGCCAGGTAACCGTCATTCACGGCGCTGCGCAGCACCACCCGAAGGCGAACCAGCGCCGTGCGCTTGGCCGTCGGGGACGCCCAGGACGTCTCGTTGGCGATCCGGCGGATGTCGAAGGCGCTGACCTGGGTGACCGGGACCGGCGCCAGGTAGGGCATCCAGTGCCGGTTCAGGGTGCTCTTGTAGTTGTCCCGGGTGCCCTTGACCACCTCCCGGCTATCCAGCCAGACCTGGCAGTACTCGCCGAAGGTCGGGACTCGCTTGGTCGCGGCGTAGCTCGAGTTGGGAAACAGCTCGGCGTACCGCTCATCGGTCATCACGCCGAGCTTGATCAGCCGAACTACGTCAGCACGTAGCTCGGTGGCAGCTTGGACCCCCTTGGCCGTTTGCGGATGGGCGAGGGTTTCGCAGCGGCGCGGCGGGTTGGCCCCTGGCCAGGTGAAGCGGATGCGGATGGCGCGCCCAGCAAACTCAACTCCGGTGGGCAAATCCAGGTGCTTTCGAGCCATGCGTCGTACCTTTTAACGCTGTAAATCACGTCGCCGTTGATCTTGTTCCAGACGCCATGGGGAATCTTTCCCTTCAGGCGCCGGGTCTGCAATGCCCGGAAGGTGATGCCCAGTCGGGCCGCCATGTCCACCTCGCTGAGCTTGTCGCGGTCGGGCTCGAGTGTGAGGTCTTCTGCCGCACTCATCGTCTCTTCCCTCCTTCCTTATGCCGATTTCGAGGCGGTCGGCCACGCGCCGACAGCGTCGAAGATGCGATCCGCCTGCGACTCCTCCAGCGAAACGCTGTCCGGGATCGCGATCCAGGCCATGCCCTGCAGGTGCCTGGGGTTGCAACCGTCCCGCAACTCGACACTGTAGGTCTCGATGACCCGTTCTAGGTCCTTGGCGAGATAGACGCCCTGGGGCGCCACCTCGACGGCCTTCATGTAGCGCTTGCCGGTGTGGTCCCGGCAGAGTGCGGCCAGGTAGATGCACCACTGATGCGGGATATCGCACACCGCATCGACAATGGCAGTGCGGCTGTTGGAGGTGATCAGGGCCGCGCTCTGCCAGTTGATCAACGTCTGGACCTCGCTGACCTCGGCATCGACCACCGCCACGTGGTTGGTGCGCAGCATGGCTCTGAGGTAGGCCTGGAGTCTGGCGCGGTGGTTGTACGGCTTACGACGCTTCATGCGGCCATCCTCTGATACAGGTCGATGATGTCGGCCGCGTTGGCGGCAATGAGGTCTTCGGCTTCGTCTGGGCAGACGCTGTTGCCGATCAGCTTGATCTGGTCGGTGACCTTGATCACCCTCCACTCCAGGGCGCCGGTCTCCGGGTCCTCGAATAGTCCGCGGTCGATGATGTAGTCCGGGTCGAAGCCCTGGGCGAGCTTCAGCTCCTGCGGCTTGAGCATGCGCAGGGTGAAGTCCACCAGCACGTAGTCGCCCAGCAGCACCAGATCGACCAGCTGAGGGAAGTGCTCCGGCAGGTACTTGTGCGTGAAGGCGGCGCACTTCCTGGCCTTCTCCAGCAGCTCCGGCGGCAGGTTCAGCGCCGGCACCTGGACCACTGTCACCAGGGCCATCCGATCCTTGGTCGTGGCGGTGCTGCTGGGTTCGGTCAGCGACCGGGTGTTGTCGCCGGTGCTGAAGTACTTCACCAGGTAGGCGCTGGCCAGGCGCTGGTTGCTCTTGCCACAAATGGTGCTGGTCGGGTCGTTGGCCGAGCGGCCGTCTCCGGTGTAGAAGCCCCCATTGGCCTGCTCGAAGTGGCAGGCGGCCAGCGCGTGATGCCCCGAGTTGGTGGTGATGGCGTTCAGCGGCTGGGGCAGGGCATTGCCGACGGAACCCTTGCGCAGGGTGACCATGGCGGCTGTCACCAAGGCCTGCTCGCCACGGTTCGCGCCCGTGATGGTCCGGGTCGACTCGGTCACTGGATAGCCGCTGCGGTCCCCGTGGTGCGTCAGGTGGGTGAGGTGGGCCGCCGACAGGGCAAAGTGCCCGCCCTTCACCTGGGCGACCTGGGTGCGGAGCGGGTCATGGGCGCTGAAGGTGCGTTGGGTGCTGGCGTTGGCGAACTCCGTCAGGTTCACGGCGGCCAGCGCCTCATCGCTGAGCGGGACAAGGAACGGGTTGTCGCTCATGACGGTGTGGCGCCAGAAGCCCTTGGCCACACGGCGGTTGGTGTTGGCCACCAGACGCTCGTCGATGATCGACTTGCCCAGGTCGCTGAAGTCGATGCATTCGGCGGCCGAGCGCCATGGCAACTGGCCCTTTTTTGGCTTCTCGTGGCGCTTCGGTTGGGTCCAGATGATCGGCCGCCCGTCGGTGCGGCCGACCATGAAGAGGCGCTTGCGGATGGTCGGGGCGCCGGCATTGGACGCCCGGCGCTCGCGCCATTCCACGTTCGCACCCAGGCCTCGCACCAGGGCGGCCTTGGGTACCCACTGACCGATGGCGTCAAGGATCTCGGGCAAGTCGGGGTGGGCAGGGTCGAGGCCGGTGGACAGGCAGGCGATGAAGGCCTTGAACGTGCGGCCGGCCAGCGCCTTGATCGGCTTGCCGTTGTCATCCAGCGGGCCCCAGTCCTGGAACTCCTCGACGTTCTCCAGGAAGAACAGGCGCGGCTTGGTGGCATGCACCCAGCGCACGACCACCCACGCCAACGAGCGGACGCGGCGGCTGCGGGGTGCGGCGCCCTTGGCCTTGCTGAAGTGGCGGCAGTCCGGGGATGCCCAGAGGATGCCGACGGGTTGCCCGCCAGTAGCTTCCAGCGGATCGACTTCGAACACGTCGGTGATGTAGTGCCGGGTGTTCTTGTGATTCGCCCGGTGAACCGCGATGGCGATGGGATTGTGGTTGATGGCGATGTCCGGGTCACGGTAGACCCTGGCGCCGCCGCTACTTGCGCCGCCGGCACCCGCGAAGAGGTCGACGTACAACTCATGGACGAACGGCAGTGCCTGCTGAGTTGCCGGGGGAAGATGACGGTTGAAGGAGGTCATGCGGCCCCCTTGTAGGTCTTGGTCATGCCGGCGTTCACCGCCTTGCCACGCAGCAGCACGGCCTTGGCCAGGCGCCGGCGGTCGGTGTGGCTGTGGCTGGCCTGGGTGAGTAGGCCGAAGTAGCTGTTGGCGGTTTCCCGCAGGCTGGTGGTCGGCGCGCTGGCGACCTGCCGGAGGGCGTGTTCGACCGTGCGGCGGCGGGTGGTACGGCGCCAAGGTTTGATCACTTGACCGACGAAGTCGACGCCGCGGTCGATGGACTGCAAGATGGTCTTGGTCGGGTTGAGGCGGACGCCCAGCCGTTCCGGCAGGAAGGCCTCGATCTCGGCCAGCCAGGCATTGAGCTGCTGGGGCGACTGGTGCAGCAGCACGAAGTCGTCGACGTAGCGGATGTAGTGCCGCGCGCCCAGGCGGTGCTTGACGAACTGGTCCAGGGCGTCGAGGTAGACGTTGGCGAAGAACTGGCTGCTGAGGTTGCCGATCGGCAAGCCGCGATAGCTCGGCTGGCTGTTCAGGCGCTTATGTTGCGGCACGCGGTTGAGCAGGCGGGCCGGGCTATGCAGCTGGTAATTCTCCCGTGGGTCGTGCAGCAGGATCTGCAGTGCCAGGGCTTGCCAGTCCGGTTCCGGGATACGGGCGACCAGCTGGTCGGCGAGGATGCGTTTGTCGATGCTGACGAAGAAGTTGGCCAGGTCGCACTTGAGGTAGTGCGCCGGGCGGCTCCAGTTCTGGGTTTGGCTGCGGACCTTGGCCTCCAGGCGCTGGGCAGCATAGAGGGTGCCGCGTCCAGGAATGCAGGCGCAGCTGTCGGCGATGAAGCTGCGCTCGATGCGCGGGCCGATGTGGTTGTACAGCAGGTGATGCACGATGCGATCGCGGAAGTCGGCCGCCCAGACCTCCCTCGGCTTCGGGTGGGTGACCACGAAGCAGATGGAAGCGCCGGGCTGGTAGGTGCGGTTGACCAGCTCGGAATGCAGTTGCATGAGGTTGCGCTCCAGGTTGAGCTCGAAGGCCAGTGCGCTCCGGCTGCTGCGCTTGTTGCGCCGGCAGTCCAGGTAGGCCTGCACCAGGGCCTCGAAAGAAAATTCAGCACGGCCCGCTGCGGCAGCGGGTGTATCTGCGGACGGCACGAGCCCGGTAGTCGTTGTCCTTGTGGTCGTTGTTCTGGTTGCCATCATCGAAGTTCTGGATCCACGCGTTGTTCGGGCTGTACTGCGCCAAGTCGTGCGATCTACGTCGCCGCGCCGAAGGCCGGAGCCGATCAGCGGGGTAACTGCGCAGGGCCTGTCCGACACGGGGCCGGTGGTCCCCTGGATGCGCATGGCGGTGGCCGGGTAGGCCAGCGGCACGACCAGATTCAAAATCGCGCAGGCAAGAGCGCCTTGACGCTCAAGCAGCGGGCGACGTTGCGGCATGTTTCTTCCACCCTGTGGCTTGCCGACCCAGCGGGTCAGTAATCTCGATCGCCCGGGCGTATTGCCGGGTGCTGATCAGGCGCTTGTCGACGGCCAGGCGCAGCATCAGCTCGATCACCTGGAGGTGCTCCAGCAGCTTGCTGATGTGGGTGGCGCGGTCGGCGCCACTGGCCACGTTGGCCCTGAAGATCAGGGTCACGACCTCGAAGCACTCCATCAGCACCTTCTCGCCCAGGGTCCGCTTGAAGTCGCGCGGCATGTTCTTGGCGAGGTCGGCCGCCAGGCTGGCAAGGTCGCTGGCCAGTTTGTAGATCGGCAGTTGGTGGTGTAGGGCCATGCTGAAAAACTCGCCGAAGCGCGGGCTCCGCCCGCGCCCCGTTAAGGGTTGAAGGGGTTAAGGGTTAACGACTCTGCGGACGGCACGAGCCCGGTAGTCGCTGCCCTTGCGGTCGCCGTACTGGCCGCCATCACCGAAGCCCTGGACCCACGCGGTGCCCGGGCTGTACTGCGTGCTGCTCCAGTGCCAGCGCTCCTCGAACAGCTCGCGGACGTTGGCGTAGCAGAGGGCCAGTTCGAAGCGGGACGGCAGGTAGAGGTCGCGGTGTCCCTCGATCTCCAGCCCGGCGGCCCACTGCGCGGCGGGGTGCTCGTGTTCGGCGTCGCAGAGTGCACGGGTATTGGCCAGGCCATCGCGGGCATGGGTGGCGCCGTGTTCACTTTCCCCAGCGGCACCCCAGGGGATTTCCTTCGCTGTGGCGGCCTCGGCAGTCGGCACCACCAGGTGGTAATCCGGCTGGCCGTCTTCGCCGCGCACCAGACCGGCATACACGCCGCCCTGGCCGGACCAGTACTGGCCGATGGCGGGCGGCTCCAGGGAAATGCGCACGGTCAGCTCGCCCATCACGCTCTGGGCGGCCGTGATGCCGGCGGCCTGCTCGAGCACCTGACGGGCCAGCAGGGCGTTCGGGGTTTCCAGACGGGTGCTGCCGACTTCAATGGTGATCAGATTCATGGTCAAGTCCTCAAAAATTCGCGGCGACCGCGCTGCGCGCGGCGGAGAGGGATGAAGTGATCAAGGGGTGACCTTGAATCTGCGGACGGCACGAGCCCGGTAGCCGTCGCCCTTGTGGTCGCTGGTCTGGGTGCCATCATCGAAGTCCTGGATCCACGCGTGGCTCGGGCTGTACTGCGTACTCGCCCAATGCCAGGTAGGCTCGAAGGCCTGCTCGCCGTCGGCGCGGAAGGCTTCGGCGCTGGTCTGCGCGGGGCTCTCGGCGGTGTAGGGGTAGCCGACCGGCAGGCTGCTGGGGTTGTCGCCGTCGCGGAAGCTGGCCCAGTTGTCCTGGGTGGTGGGCTTCAGGTGGCGGTAGCAGAGTTCCAGTTCGTCGCGGCTGGGCAGGTACCAGTCGGTGAAACCGTTGATGTCGAGGGCGAGCATCCAGCGGGCGAGGTCGCTGCCGGCCCCGGCCATGGCTTGGGTGTTGGCCAGGCCGTCGTTGCAGCTGCGGGCGTCGGTCAGGTTTTCGCCGTACTTGCCCAAGCTGGCTTCGTCCAGTTCGCCCTGGGCCTTGGGCGAGACGATCAGGGCGTATTCGGCGCCGTCGAGCTGGAGGCGGCCGACATAGAATCCGCCTTCGAACGGGGTGCCGGCGGTGGTGGGCAGGGCGTTGTGAGTCAGTGCGTTCATGGTCAAGTCCTCAAAAATTCGTGTTGACCGCGCTGCGCGCGGCGGAAAGGGTTGAAGGGGTTAAGGGGTGACCTTGAATCTGCGGACGGCACGAGCCCGGTAGCCGCTGCCCTTGTGGCCGCTGTTCTGGTAGCCACCAGCGAAGTGCTGGACCCACGCGTAGTGCGGGCTGTACTGCGTGCTGCTCCAGTACCAGCGCGGGGCGAAGGTGTTGGTCTGTTCGGCCTGATAGCCGTCGGCGTCCAGCAGGCTGAAGTACTGCAGGGCCTGCTCCTGGCGGCTGGGCAGGTACCAGTCGCCGAAGCCGTTGAGCTCCATGGCCAGTGCCTTCCGGGCCAACTCGCTGCCGGCTTCGGCCATGGCGCGGGTGTTGGCCAGGCCATCGCTGGTGGTGGTCGCCACGTCCTGGCCGTACTCGCCCCAGCTGCCGCGCAACTCGCCGGCGGCCCCGGCATCGATCAGGACGAACTCTTCGCGCTCGACGAAGTAGCGGGCCACGTAGAAGCCGCCCTCGAAAGGCGTGCCAGGGATGGTCGGGATGGCGATCTTGTTCAGTGCATTCATGGTCAAATCCTCGAATTCGGTCCGGGGTCAGGCGGCGCGGGCGCGGTGGGTGGTGGCCAGCAGTTCCATCAAGCGGTGGAAGTAGTGCTGGCGGGCCTCCGTGGGGCTCCACTGAGCAATGCGGGCGGCGTGCGGTGTGATGCCGTGCAGGCAGGGCCAGTCCACCGGATGGGCTGGCATCAGGTCGCGCTTCTCGGTGGCCAGGGCCACCAGGTCGGCGTGCTTGACCTCGGGCGCCAGTACCTCGGGGAGGTCGAAGCGCTCGGCCACGGCCAGCCAGATGCGCCGCTCGACGTACTGGTACTCCGGCATCAGCTCCTTCAGTGGGCGCACCATGTCGCCGATGTAGGCTTCGGTGGCGTCGTGGAGCAGGGCCTGCAGCTTTAGCTCGGGCGTTTCCACCAGGTCGCAAACCAGCAGGCTGTGCTGCGCCACGCTGTAGTGGTGCTTCACGTGGCCGTTGAAGCGGCAGGTGTGCGCCAGTGCGTGGGCCAGATCGGCCGGCTCGATCATTTCGCCGGTGGGCATCAGCAGGTCGAAGACCTTGCCGCTGTTGGTGAGGATCCAGCTCATGGCTGCACCTCGCCGCTGGCAATGAGCCCAGATGTGTCGCGCAGGGCACTGATGGCTGTGATCATCAGGGCTTTCTCGGCGGCCGGCATCGGTACCAACTGCAGCCCTGCTTCCAGCTGGGCAAGCCCCTGCGGAGTGGACTCGCCCACCAGGCCGGCAAGGGCAGAGTGCAGCCGCGCAAGCGCCAGCTCGGCAGCGCGCATCGGGTGCTTGGTGCAAGTGCGGATATGGTCCGTCAGAACCTGGTGGCCAGCCGATGGCATGTGCTGCGGGTACTCGTGGCTGCAGTAGACGCAGGTCAGGACCCGGGCGGTGGGGAAACCAGCCAGCTCATGGTCGAACGGCACCTTGAAGCCGGCCGCATTGCGGTGGCCACCGCCGCCGTACTGCTTGGCGATCTCGCCCACATCCAGGCCATCGCCGCTGCTGCGCAGGGAGAAGTAGCGGTGGTCGGTGGTGTCCTGGTAGCAGGCAGCAAAAGGCTCGCCCTGGGCCATCAGGTGGCCTGCGTCGCTGGAGTGGATGTAGGGAAGGTTCGCTACGGGGACGTCGTGGCCGCCGATGAGCATGCGGCGTTTGCTGCCGGCCACCAACTCGGCCACGTCTTTGTGATGCTTGCGCTCGATGGCGGACCCGGCGGCGATGGCGTCGCCGATTGGCTGCTGCATCAGCGAATCCCACACCTCGAAGTCGTAGGGGTAGCTGAACAGGTTGGCCTGAATCTCGCGGGTGCCTTCCAGCGCGAAGCGCCAGAGGTCACGGTCCTCGATGTGGTTGATCAGGGGCGGACGTGGGCTGTGGGGAAAGAAGAAGTCCCAGGTGAGCCCAGCGCCGCTGCGGTTCATGTCGAACAGGGCGCTGAGCTTGGGCAGGGTATCTGCCCAGGCGTAGTAATCCGTGGGCGCTGGCTCCAGCGCGGCCAGGGCCTCGGCGGCTGTCTTGTGGTGGTCGATCACCAGCACGGAGCGGGCCTGCTGGGCCATCGACTGGAGCGCTTCCAGGGGGAACGAGAAGTCGACGATGACCACGACACGGTTGGCCACGTCCGGTGCGGGCATGCCGTAGCGGCCGGCTAGGAACTCGACGTTTTCCGCGCCGATACCCTGACGCACAGCCCATGCAGCCCCGAATCCGTCAGCGCAATTGCCGTGATAGATGCAGAGAGCTTTCATGCTGCCACCTCTGCGCGCTTGGCTTCGACCAGTTGCATGGCTTTCTCGAAGCTCAGGGCGAGGCTGCCGAATTTGGTGAATGGGCCGTCGCTGTAAGTCAGCACTAGGGTATTGAGAGGCGGGAAGGGCGTGCCCGGGTACCAGTCGTCGAGGATCTCAGACAGGCCGAGGGCGTCCGCGATGGCGCGGGCGTTGCGGGTCTTGCCGCAGCCTTGTGGGCCATAGACCAGGTGGCTTCTCACGGCTGCCGGGGTGCCCTTGATCGACCGGTGTCGGGTAGCGGGCAGTTCGGCGTTCTGGTTCGACAGCACTTCCTGCAGGCGGGCGTGCAAATCGCGGGTGCTGGTCAACTGGTTGGCTGCCTCGGCCTGCTTGTCCAGGGCCTGTAGGCCGGCGAAGGTATTGCGGGCCAACTCCAGGGTCTTCACGGTGGTGGCCAGCGCGGCCAGGTCCTGCTCAGTGAAGGGATTGGCGCGGCGGGCGTAAGCGGCGATGCGCCGATCGGCGTCCTGCAGGAGCTCTTCGCGATCCTGCTGGTGTCGCGCCTGGTCGTTCGCGCGCTTGTTGGCCAGTTTGCAGAGGTCCGCGTTGAGCAGGCCGATGCGTTCCTGGGCTGCACTGCGGGCGATCTCGTGGCCTTCGTCGTAGCCGGCAGCGCGTGCGCTGCGGGCCGTGCGGAAGGCGAGTACGGTCCAGCCGATGTTCACGATCACGAGCAGTGCGACGAGCAGCTGGAGGGTGGTGGTCTGTTGCATGTGCTGTGTCTCCTTTCGTTATGCCGCCTGCCCGCTGATGTGGAGGGCAGGCAGGCGGCAGTGGCATCAATTGCCGGGGTTGAAGCTGCCCAGGTACAGGGTCGCGGACTCACCGAGCTTGTCGGACAGCACGCGCTTGAATTCCTGGGCGATCTCTTCGCGCTGGATCTCCTCGCCTGCCCAGCGAGCCTTCAGCGCCGGCTTGTCGCCGCCGGTGAGGATGGACAGACGCAGGGTGAAGGTGCGCTGGCCAAGGCCCTCGTAGGGCACCAGGGCGAAGTGCAGGGCGTCCGGCAGCTTGTCCTGACTTTCTGCCTCGATGCGGTCCATGGCGCTGCGGGAGGCGTTGAAGTTGCCCTCCTGGTGAGTGCGCTCGGAGGCGGCCTTGATGGTGATGTTGCGGACCGCTGCAATGGCCTGGACCAGCCCCATGGAGGCTTCGCCGTCGGTGGCGGTCAGGAACTGCGCCCAATCCTCCATCCATTCGGCCAGGTCTTTCTGGGTGAGGGTGGAGCCAGCGATGGCCAGCAGTGTCTTGTAGGCGGCGGTAGGCTTGAGCTTCAGGTTGGCGGTGTCATCGGCGTGGCCGGGGTGGTCGAGGTCGCCCAGGTTGAAGAACACCTTGCAGGACATGGCGTCCTGGTCGACGTAGCCCTGGGTGCCGGCAACTTCGCGCTGCAGGACGTAGCCGCAGAAGTCCTCCAGGGAAGCGGTGCTCAGCGCGCCACGGAAGCGCGAGCGGCCGGGCATGTATTCCTCGAGGTTTACGACCTGGGTGCTCTGGGGAACCAGGGCCACCGGAGTATCGGTGCCCAGTTCCTTGCCGGAGGCGGCCAGGGCTTGGTCGAGGATCAATTGCAGTGCGTCTTTGTTGAGCATGTGGTGCGTCCTTCTTCAGGTGCTGTGGGTTTTCAGATCGTGGAGGGGGATCAGGTGCGTGCCGTTACCGGCGTGTCGTCGCGGCTGAACATCTGTGCCGTCGGGTCGGTCTGGAACAGCTCCAGGCCCTTGGGCGTGACGTACATCGGGGTATCGAGGGCGGTGTCCTCGCGGCGGCTGCCGCGCTTGGTGGGCACCTGGTAGTCGAGCTTGTGGTTGATCTTCACCTGGTTGGATTCGCCGATCTGGCTGAGCTCCAGGGTGATGACCACCTTGCCCTTCTTGCCGTGGTCGACCACGCCGCCGCCGACTTCGGACAGGGCGGCGCCGACTTGCTGGGCGAATACGCCGGCATTCAATGAGCCGAAGAAATCGGCGATATCGGTAGGTTTCATCGTGCTGTACTCCCGTGAGGGTGGTGTTATGCCGCGTGGGCGGCGGGCTAGGTTTCGGCCAGTGCCTGCGCGTCGAGGTAGTCCGCCAGGTCATGGAGGTACACCACGCGCTTGGCCCGGGCTGAGTTGTGCAGGCGGTTCACCTTGAGGGCGACCTTCCCGCTGTTGATCAGCCGCAGCAGGTGCTTGTCCGTGCGGATGTGGCTGAAGTAGCGCTCGCGGATGGCTGTCAAGGTGGGGCAGGGTGACGGCCATTCCTGGCGGAGTTGCTCCAGGGTCTGGTTCACGCCGCTGCCTCCCCGCGCCCCACCGGGAGGCGTGCGCGAATGAGGTGGACGAGGCCTTCGATGGTCTTGCCGGTATCGCGGGCGGCGATGTTGCCCGCCTCGTCGGTGATCACCGCGCCGTAGGGCCGCACGGGGTCCTCGGTGAGGGTCACGTGAGGCAGCCAGCCTGCGGGCGTCAGCTTGAACAGGCGGTGGAACAGGTCCACCAGTTCCAGGGCGCGCGGATCGATGGCTTCGAGGCGCTCGATGCACTCCAGCGATGCCTCGTGAACGGTTTCCGCGCCGACTGCGGTGGGATTGTGGAAGTGCATGTCGGCCAGCTTGAGCACGCCAATGGCGTCGGTGATGGGGTTCGGTTTCATGCCGCTGCGTCCTTGTTCGATTGGGTCACGGTGATGCCGAGTTGGTTGGCCAGCCAGCCGATACCCTGTTCCGTCACCATCACTACGCCGTAGTAGCTGTAGCCCTTGATGGAGGCGTTCCAGCGCTGGCGGGTATCGATGTAGAGGTGCCCTTTGTCGCGGTACTTACACGCCAGCTCGCCCAGTTGGGTGAGGATTCCGATGGCGCGAAGGCGTTGGCGGAAGGCGCGGGGCTTCTGCCCCAGCACCGCGGCGGCCTGGTCCAGGGTTCGGTTCATGGCGTCAGCCTCGGGCGGCGCTGGCTTCTACGCGGCGGACGCGTTCCAGCTCACGCTGCAGCAGCTCGACGCATGCCTCGTAACCCCCGCACTGCGGTTCCCCGGCGATGATCAGCATTGCGGCGCCGACGGGATGCGGTTCGTGGGTGGCGATCAGGCCAAGGTCCCAGCGAACGTCATCGGGGAGCTTGCCGGGCCAGTCGATCCAGCGCTCTGCGTGGCGATTCACATACCAGATCGCCTTCTCGATGTTTTCGCTGGCGGCGTTCTTGGCGTTCCGGCGGAACAGGTACTTGAAGGCATTGCCCAGGCAGAACGGCAGGTGCTCCGCGACCTGGATGCATTCAATGCCCGAAGGATGTCCCGTGTAGTGCGGCGGATGGTTGACGAGGTCGAGGGCTTTCTCGCCAAGGTCAGACGGCTGACTGGCTTCGGTTTGTTGGCGGTTCCAGGCAGCGCAGGCGGCGGCTTCGTTGGGAAAATCCTGCAGGCGTTGGCAGTGGTTGTGGCGGCACTGCACGCCGAACAGCCAGACCGTGGTGCTGTCGGGGGCCATATAGGTGTAGGAGATGGCCTCCCCGGCACAGACGTGGCAGGGGCACAGCGCTGGGCCGAAACCGCGTGGCGCGTCCGAGGCGGTTTCCGCTGTGCCGTTGGCGATGGACTCGATGTACTCCGCCAGATGCTGGGCGTTCGCGCTATCGCCAGCCTGCAGGGCAATGCTGTTGGAGGTGCCGCCCAGGCTGATGGCGACCTCCAGGCGCTCGCCGGCGGGCTCGATGACGATACTTGACTTCAGCTCATTGGCCGGGCGCTCAAGCTGCAAGAGTCCGGCGCCGCCGGACACTACCAGGGAGCTGAGGACTTGCAGGGAGCCTGCGGTCAGGGTGTAGCCGTTCATGCCGCACCTCCGTCGAAGCCGCTGAAGTCTTCGAAGGCGGGCAGCACGTGGCGCTGCTGCAAGAGGGCTTTGCCGTCGATGATGGATACCACCTTATTGGTGGCGTCCTCGACGCGACGGACGTTTTCAGGGCTGGTCGCAACTGCAGGGTGCAGATAGATCAGGCAGAGCCGGGTACGGCGGTGGGGTGCTGTGCTGTGCATGATGTCGCCTCATACCGTGGAGGGGTATGAGGCAAACATTAGAGTCACTGCTTGAATAAGTCAACAGTGAAACTTATACATATCATCGGTAACACTGTTGGTGATCAGTCTGACTGCTCGGGTGATCAGATCGCTCCGCCGCGCCAGACGACTCGCCCAATGATCTGGATGGAGCGGAGGCCTTCTTCGGTGATTGGGAGGTCTGGGTAGCGGGCCTTATCCGGGTTGTCCGAGCGAATGAGCCAGGTGCCAGTGAGTTCGCGAATCAGGCGTTTGACGATGGTTTCGCTGTCCTGGTCAAGGATCGCGAACATCTTGCCGTTTCGCGGCTCAGTCTGGCTTTCATCGATCAACAGCACCTCGCCGTCATCTAGTGTTGGCCAGTTGCTCTGCCCATGGTTGTAAATCACCTTGAGGGTTTCTGGCTTCAGGCTCATGCGGGCCAGCCAGGCGCGTTTGAAAGCAAGGGTACCGTTTACCTCAACGTGCTCATTGAGGTAGCCGCTACCGGAAGAACCTTTAGCCGTGTACTGCGGGATCAAGGCGTAATCATCCTGATGTGGGGCGCTGCGGTCATCCTTGGTGCCCGTGGGGTTGTCCTCCCCTTCACTGGTCATCTGCTGTTGTGCAATGGCCAGGTTTTCCGCTAGGCGCGGGCTTACCTCGGCAGGCGAAAACTGGAGTGCCTTACTGAGTTTTATCAGAGCTTCCAGGTTCAGCGGTATGGTTCCGCGGAGGTATTGGCTCACGGCGCTCTGGGTGGACCAGCCGCACTCGTGAGCCACGCGTAACTGGCTCAGAGACTTATCGTCTGCCTTGCGTGCTGTGTATATCGCAGATAGGCGCGCGGCTTCTTCTGCGACGTAGGCGGGTTTTTCTCTGTTCATGCGCTCAGCGTATAAGCAAGGCTTATTATTCATCAACGAGCAATACTGTTAAATGTGCTTGCCAGTCCGTATAAGTGTCACTACTATCGTGTTGCGAGCATTTCGCGAGGACAAAGAGATGACTGATGACATTGGCGTGCCCTTAAAGGAGTTCGCCAAGGGCAGGACACAGCCGGAGATGGCTGCAGCGCTGGGAGTGACGCAGAGTGCGGTATCGCAGATGGTCCATTCCAACCGTGACATCCGTGTACGTGAAACAACGAAGGGACGTTACGAGGCGTTTGAGATCCGGCCCATAGGCAGTCGCCGGAAGAAGGCAGGTTAAGAAGGCGCCGGCGGGCTCACCCTCCACGGTTTACACCGCCGGCTCGACGCAATACCACAGCACGTGCACCACGTCTTGAGCCCAATACTAGGACAGTGTCCCGGCGTTGGCTATGGCGTGGCAGGAGTTTTAACGCCATGCGAATCGATCCGACCAGGGACACTGGTCCCACGCGCACCCTTGAACAAGCCATTGACCGTGACTGCCGCGACTTCCGTGGCGGGTTAAAGGCGGTCTGCGCCATCCTTGATGAGCCGTACGACGGCTTCCAGAAGCGCCTCTCTGTTTCCTATCCCGAGCACCGCCTTCACGTGGACGACTTTGCCCGCGTGGTGGAGTTGACCCAGGGTGATGCGTCACGCCTGTGGTTTGAGCAGGTGTTCAGCGTGGTGTGCTACCGGCCGACAGCGGTGGCCGCCACGAAGGAGGCGCTAGTCGCCCTGGCCGAGTTGCTGTCTCGCGAGAGCGCCTTCGTGCTCAGCCTGCATGAGGGGGCCGACGATTCGCGATGGGAGCCTCACGAAGTGGCTGACTTGGAATTCCACGGCAACCGGGTTATCGAGGCGGTGCTGGGCATCATGGCCGGGGCCCGTCAGGCGACGGAGGGCAAGGCGAATGGTTGATCTCGTGGATATGGCCAATGAAGTGGCTGAGCTGCGCCTGAATGAAGCGCTGGAGCGTCAGCGCCGGGAAGGCAACGTGTCGGCAGTGAGCGCCGAGTTCTGCGAAGACTGCGATGACGCCATCCCCGAGCCACGTCGTCTGGCGCTGCCCGGGGTGCAGACCTGCGTCGAGTGCCAGGGGCTGCGGGAGGTGCGTCGTGCATGACCACATTCCACTGGCGCTTTCTGACCTACACCTGCTGCTGAGCTATATCCCGGCCACCGATCGCGAGACGTGGTTACAGGTCGGCATGGGCATCAAGGCTGAGTTTGGCCAGAACGGTTTCGACGCATGGGACACCTGGAGCCAGACCGGTACCGGCTATAACCTGCGGGATGCGAAAACGGTGTGGCGCAGCTTCAAGAAGGGTGGCGTGGGCCTGGGCACGGTGATCAAGCTGGCTCAGGGCAACGGCTGGAAGCCCGAGCGCACGGAGATGACCCGCGAGGACCGCCAGCGTCTGGCCGAGCAGCATGAATCCCGGCGCAAGGCGCGCCAGGCTGAAGTCGAGGCCGACGAGGCTAAGGCGGCAACGATGCGCGCTGCAGTGGCCGACGCCTGTTCGATCATCTGGCAGCAGCATGTACAAGCCGATGGAGCTAGCGCCTACCTGGCTCGCAAGGGCGTAGGCGCCCATGGCGTCGGCTTCCTGCGTCGTACCGTGGTGCTGGAGATCGACGACCAGTCCGAGCGTTGCCAGATATGGGCCGGCACCGACGCCCAGACCTACCTCAGAAACCTACCAAAGCCCCGCCCGGCACACCTATCGATGCTGGTGATGCGTCGCGGCGACCTAGTAATTCCATTGCGCGATGCCAGTGGCGCCCTGCATGCCCTCCAGCATATCGGTGGCAACGGCACCAAGCTGTTTCCCAAGTACGGCCGCAAGAGCGGTTGCTTCCATGTGCTGACGGAGCTGGATGGCGCTGAGGTGATCGGTCTGGCCGAGGGCTATGCCACGGCCGCCAGCTGCGTTGAGGCGTCCGGCTGGCCGGTGGTAATGGCGGTCGACTCCGGAAACCTGCCGGCGGTGGCCAGGGCGCTGCGCGAGCAGTTCCCCGTCGCGCGCCTGGTTTTGTGTGGCGATGATGACCCAGCGAAGCCCGGCAACCCGGGGCGCAGCAAGGCCGAAGCGGCTGCGCTGGAGGTGAGCGGCGTGGCGGTGTTTCCGACCGGCGCCGACGGCAAGGATTGGAATGACCTGCACCAGGCTGCGGGGCGCGATGTGGTGCGCGAGCAGCTGCTGGCGGCGTTGGCCTTGCAGCCCGTCGTGCGGTCGGCGTTGGACAGCGTAGGCGACGATCTTCCCCCGACCCCATCTGGTGATGCCGCCGAGGCGGCCGCTCCAACAGAGGGGGGCGGGGGGAGTGCGGTTGACCCGCTGGAGCGGCTGATTGGGCGCTATGCCCTGGTGGAGGGCGACACCAAGGTGTTCGACCTGCATGGGCGCGTGGTGATGAAGAAGTCCGCCTTCGAATTGCTGGTCACGCGGCCCCTGGCCAAGCGCTGGTATGACTTCGAAGATAAGAAGTGCATCTCGCCGGATTTGGCAAGGCGCATGGCCGAGCAGGCTGTGATGGATGCCAAGGGCAAGCGGGGTCGAGAAAAGGCCGGGGCGAAGGCCGTGGCGCCGACCGAGCGTTACGTTTACATCGATGGCACCCAGGACATCTGGGACGATGCCAAGCGTCGGCGCATCCCGGTAGCGGCCCTGCGCGTGGCCCTGGGCGATGCCTTCTCGCTGTGGCTGAACAGTGACGAGCGGCGGGTGGTGGATCAGGAGCACCTGGTGTTCGACCCGCGCATGGAGAAGGACCCGAGCATCTACATCAATACCTTTGACGGCCTGCCGATGGTGCCCGGTACTGATTTCAGCAAGTGCACGGCGATCCTGCAAATGGTGAACTTCCTCTGTAACGACGATGAGGCTGCTGTGCGCTGGTTGCTCTGCTGGCTGGCCCTGCCGCTACAGAAGGTCGGCTCCAAGATGGCGACGGCGGTGCTGATGCACTCGACCATGGAAGGCTCCGGCAAGAGCCTGTTGCTGTCGGACATCATGCGGGAGATCTACGGCGCCTATGGGGCGACCGTGGGGCAGACCCAGCTGGAGTCGCAGTGGTCGGCCTGGCAGTCGAACAAGCTGTTTGGCGTGTTCGAGGAAGTGGTCAGTCGCGACCAGCGCTACAACCAGGTCGGCAAGATCAAGCACATGGTCACCGGCAAGACCATGCGCATCGAGTCGAAGTTCATCAGTGGTTGGGAAGAGACCAACTACATGAACGCCGTGTTCCTCTCCAACGAAATCATCCCTTGGCCCATCGCCCCTGACGATCGGCGGCTGCTCGTGATCTGGCCCGAGCTCACCCTGCAGGGCGAATTGCTCGAGCGCGTGATTGCCGAAATCAAGGACGGCGGAATACAGGCGCTGTACGGCTACCTGTTGCAACACGACGTGGGCGACTTCCACGCCCATACCCGGCCGCCGAAGACGGCAGCGCGGCAGCGCCTGGTCGACCTCTCGCTGGCCAGCTGGCAGACGTTCCTGGCCGAATGGCGCGCCGGCTACCTGGGCGACCTGTTCAAGCCCTGCGTGAGCAGCGACCTGTACTGCCTGTTCCTCGAGTGGTGTTCACGGAACAAGGAGCACACGCTGAGCCACACGAAGTTCAGCGGCTTCATCGGCACCCAGGTGCCCAAGGAGAAGGGCGTGCCCTGGTACGACGGCAAGCGGCGGGCCTTCGGGACGTTCTTCTTCCCCTGCAACACGGTCGATCCTTCCCCGCCCCCATCCCTGGAGAGCAAGGCGCTTGGCCAGTCGGTCGAGGCGTGGCGCGCTTCGGCGCGCCTGGCTGGCTGGCACGTCGACAACTGGGACCACATGAAGAAGGAGGCCGCATGACGCCCGTAAGTGTGTCAGGTGTGTCAGGTGTGTTTCAGGTCGATTTCCGGGACCTGACACAGCGTAAACCCGCGCCGTCTTTGACCTGCGGGGCGGGTGTGTCGGGTGTGTCAGGTTTAACGCGGGCGCGTGCGTGCGTGCGCATTTTTCTATCGGATGATGAATACCCCTGACGAGAAGAAATTTTTCCTTTACGCGAGAAACAACCCAACACACCTGACACACCTAACACACCATTAGTTAATCAATTGATTTGTAAGGATTTTGAGTGTGTCAGGTGTGAGTCAGGTTTGGCGAAAAGTGTGTCAGGTCGAATTTCAGGGGGGGCGAGCAGGATGATCAAGAAGATTGAAGAGGTGCTTCAGCACTGGGGAGAGAAATGCCGTCGGGCGGGTGTTGGCGGCGGGCTGGGCAGCACGCTCGGCGCAGTGATGCAGTGGCAGGGTACGCCGCCCCGTACCGGCTATGGGTCAAAGACGTTGCTGGGCGGTGGCGGGGTAGACCTGGCTGCCAGCGAGGTGGACGCGGTCCTGGCTGAGCTGGGTCGCCAGGGAGAGCGCCAGGATCAGCGCCTGGCACAGGCGTGGGCCGCCGCCGGGCGAAGCGGGAGGCCGCCGTTCTGCCTGGACACGCAACTGGTTCTGCTGGCCAAGGTGCGTTACCTCACCGACCCCATGCCGCTGGTGGAGCAGCAGATGCGGAGGGTGAAGATCGATGGACGGCGCACCTATGACCTGCGCGTGCACCAGCTGCATGAGCGCATCCGCGATGGGCTGAAGGCGCGTGCCGAGGCTCGCGCAGCATGACCGCTCGTCGGCGCAAAAGTGTCCAAGTGGTGTCGAGTGGCGCCGATGAGGTGCCGAGCGGCGTCGGCGTTTTTCACCCGTTGTCGCCATTGCGTTCCGGCTGTAGAAAGTCCCCATGATTTCATAAATGCGCCTAGCGCCCACAGAGCACGTGCTGTGCACCACGAGGCAAGCCGCTCCACCGGCTCCCGCCTCATCCCCAAGCCCCGCCCTCGGCGGGGCTTTTCTTTTCCGCCTAGGGCCAGCGAACGCCCGAAGCGCTTCGCCCGCGGGCTGCGGGCTTTTTATTGAGAGCCGAACGATGACCGAGAAGGACCCGAGCCTGTGGGGGATTGTCCTTGCCTGGCTGCTCGAACCATCGCCGGCGCTGCAGGGGTTTCTTATGGCTCTGCTTATCGCTGTGTTGCGGCTGATCTACGACCGCAAAGAGAAGGCCTGGCAACGCATTGCCCTGGAAGGGCTGCTGTGTGGCCTGCTGACGGTTGCTGGAACATCCATCACCGCCCTGGCGCTGAGCTTCTGGTGGCCAACCTTCCAGGCTCCTGTGGCGCAGATCGCCATCGGTGTCGGCGGCACGGTGGGTTTCTTCGGTGTCGAAGCGGTACGACGAGCAGCTATCCGCCTGTTGGGTTCACAGCTCCGGCAGGTTGCCCCGGGCGATAGCGAGCAGCAGTAGGTGGCGCGATGTTCAAGGTTTCGTCGGTGGGTCTCTCCAATCAGCTAGCCATGCTGATTGACCTGGAAGAGCGGCACATCCCGGTGGCCACCGTGTTGGCGTTGAACCAGACGGCCTACGACCTGAGGGAGCGTCTGCAGCAGGAAATGGAATCGGTCTTCGACCGTCCGACCCGTTACACATTGAACAGCCTCAAGGTATTCCCCGCGACCCGGCAACGGCTCGAAGCGCGTGTGTGGATGAAGGATGAGTCGGTCAAGGCTGAACCCGCGACGCGATGGTTGTCCCCGGAGATCTTCGGCGGCGATCGGCGCAACACGCGCATCGAGCGGCAGCTGCGCGAGCGGGGCATCCTGCCGGAAGGCAAGTTCATCGTGCCGGGTGCAGGCGCCAAGCTCGACCGTTTCGGCAACATCAGCCGTGGGCAGGTGACGAAGGCGGTGTCGGGGGTTCGTGGCTTTACCGAGCAGGGCTACAACGCGAACGCCACTTACAGTGTGCGCAGTCAGCGCAAAGGCTACGGCCGCAAATACTTCGTAATGCGTCGGGGTTTCGAGTTCATCGGCATTGCCGAGCGGACCGGCCGGGGGCGGGACAAGGTGCAGATGATTCTGGCCTTTGTCAGCAAACCTTCATACCAGAAGGCGCTGCACTTCTTCGAGGTGTCCGATGAGTTCGTGGCTCAGCGGCTGCCGCAGCGATTCGCGGAAGCCCTCGCGAAGGAGCTGCGGTACGGTCGCCGATAGGCTGGACCTATCGGGCGGGTCCTCCCCGGAGGGGCGCCCCTATACGGGTAATTCGAGCCACGTTTTCTCTCTAGCTGAAATTCGGACAGGGATGTCCGTCTTTCCTGAGGTTGGACATGGGTAAGCAAGTCACCAAGGCAGAGCTGAGCGAAATCGTCGGCCGCGACGAGCGCACCTTGAGTCGCTGGCAAAACGACGGCATGCCCGTCGCCGAGTACGGCATGGGTCGCGGCAACGAGAACCAGTACGACACCGAACAGGTGATCGGCTGGCTGATCCAGATCGCGGCGCTCAACGGCAAGAAGGAGAGCGCCCGCGACCGGCTCGACCGAATCCGGGCGGACCGTGAAGAGGTGGCCTTGGCCAAGGACCTCGACGAGGTTGTGGTGGCGGAGGAAATGATCGAGCGCTTCGAGGCCATGATCACCGCCGCCAAGCTGGAGCTGCTGAACACCTTCCCCGAGAACCTGGCCGCCGACCTGTCGGCCCGCTACGGCATCGACGTGGATGTCGAACTGATCCGCGAACCCATCGCGGGAATCCTCACGGAGCTTTCCAACTATGACCCTGATGACGATGACCCGTCTGACGGGGACTTTGACGAGCCGGACGATCCGGAGACAGCTGAGGAAGACGGCGAATAAGGGCGTTCGTCGCTCCGCCAAAAAATGGGCACCGCCACCCCGGATGTCGATTATCGAGTGGGCGGCAAAGTACCGGTACCTGTCTTCGGAGGAAGCGGGTCGCCCCGGCAAGTACCGTTTCCACGTCACGCCGCACCTGGTGTGGCCCGGTGGTCCGTTGGAGGCCCTGGAAGATCCGAAAGTCAGCGAGATCGTCTGCCGCAAGTCCGCCCAGGTAGCCTGGACCTCCGGCGTCCTGGGCAACGCCCTCGGCAAGTGGATCGACATCGACCCGTCCCCGATCCTGGTCCTGTTCCCGAAGGCCGAGGCCGCCAAGCAGTACGTGGCGGAGAAACTGGAGCCGATGATCGAGGCCACGCCTCGGCTGAAGAAGAAGGTCGACCTGCGCAGCCGCAAGCTGCAGCAGCGCCAGGACTTCAAGAAGTTTCCTGGTGGCTTCCTCAAGCTGGTGGGCTCCAACAGCCCGTCCAGCGTGAAATCGACCCCGGTGCCTCGGGTGGCGGTGGAGGAGCCAGACGATTGCAACCTGAACCTGCGGGGGCAGGGTGACAGCATCAAGCTGGCGAAGGAGCGTCTGAAGACCTTCCGTCGCTCCAAGATCATCATCGGCGGCACGCCGACTATCGAGGGTCTGTCGGCCATCGACGCCGAGCTGGAGCTGTCGGACAAGCGCATTGGCCTGGTGCCTTGCCACGAATGCGGCGAAGAGCACGCACTCAGCTTCGACCACCTGATGTGCCCGGATGACCCGGACTACACCCACGAGGTGTATGGCCACAAGCGCCCAGAGTCGGCCTACTACGCTTGTCCGCATTGCGGCTGCAGCTGGGATGACAACCAGAAGAACGCGAACCTGCAGCATGGACGCTGGCTGGCCACCGCTGAGTTTCGCGGGATCGCCGGCTACATCCTCAACGAGCTGTATGCCACGTTCCACGGCTCGCGCTTCGCCGTGCTGCTGGAGAAGAAGCTCCAGGCCGAGTACGCCGCCGCGCGCGGCAACATCGGCCCGATGATCGCCTACGTGAACAGCTCCATGGGCGTGAGCTATGCGTACAAGAGCGACGCGCCTAAGACCGACGAGCTGGAGAACCGCGCCGAGGCCTACGCCGAGCTGACCGCGCCCCGGGGCGTGCTGCTGGTGACGGCGGGTGTCGACGTTCAGGGCGACCGCTTGGCTGTGACAATTGTTGGTTGGGGGCGGGGTGAGGAGTCCTGGCGGTTGTACTGGGGCGAGTTGCCCGGCAACCCCATCGACCCCGGCGATGCGGTGTGGACTGCACTGGATAAGCTGCTGGCACAGCCGATCCCCAGCGAGGCCGGCTACACCCTGGCCATCTCCGGCATGAGCATCGACAGCTCGGACGGCAACACCAACCACGCGGTGTACACCTACGTCCGTGATCGCAAGCAGTTCAACATCATGGCGATCAAGGGCGCCTCGGTGGACAACCGCGACAAGGAAATCTTCACCAAGCCGCCCGCCACGGCTGACACCACGCAGGACAACACCAAGGCGTCGAAGTACGGCCTGCGGGTTTACATCGTGGGCACGCACAAGGCCAAGACCCTGATCGATGGGCGCCTGCGCTTGAAGGGCTCGGGACCTGGGCGGATGCACTGGTACAGCGAGATCCGCGCGGACTACTACGAGCAGATCACCAATGAGGTGCTGGCACCGCATCCGCGTACCCCCAGCAAGATGGTCTGGCAGAAGAAAGCTGGCCGGCGCAACGAGGCGCTCGACTGCGAGGTGTATGCCTTGCACGCCGCCCGCAGCCTGAAAACTCACCTGCTACGTGACAACGAATGGGACCAGCTGGAGCGGCAACTGCTCCAGCCCACGCTGTTCGCGGGCGATCAACCCACCGCTCCGGTGCCGGCCCGCGCGGTCGGTCGCCGTGGCACCCGCAGCCGCGCAGGCCGATAGAGGTACACCATGACAGAAGCAGAGCAGCGCGTGGCGCGCATCCAGGCCTCCATCGACGACGTGCTGACCAAGGGCCAGCGGTTCCGCAAGGGTGACCGCCAGCTGGACCGCGCCGAACTGGCGAGTCTGCGCATGCTGCTGACCCAGGCTCAGGAAGAAGTCGACCGCGAGAAGGCGGCACAGGCCGGCAAGGGCCGCAACCGCATCAACTACGCCAGGATCTGACCATGGGCCTGTTCAAGAAGAACCCCGCTGAGCTGCTCATGCGGGAAGCGCTGCGTCTGGCGAAGGCCACCGCAGCGCCGGGCCAGGTCGTCGCGCAGGGCGGCGGTGGTGGTGTCGAGACCCGCTGGCGGGGTGCCTCCCGGGTGCTGCGCAGCATGGCCAGCTGGATTCCCGGTCTCGGCAGTCCCCGTCGTGACCTGCCCAGCAACGAGCGCCGCATGCTGATCGCGCGCTCGCACGATGCCATGCGCAACCACCTGCTGGCCCGTGGCGTAATCTCCCGGCTGCGCACCAACGTCGTGGGCACCGGCCTGGTCTGTCGGGCGCAGGTCGACCAGGTGGCGCTCGGGATCAGCGAGGCCGAAGCCGAACGGCTCAACGCCTTGCTGGATTGGGTGTGGAACCTCTACGCCGACAACCCGATGGAGTGTGATGCCGAGGGTCAGCTCAACCACTACCAGCTCCAGGCTCTGGCGTTGGTCTCTTCCATGGTCAGTGGCGATCTGCTGGTGGCCACCCCGGACGAGGAACGTCCAGGGTGCGTGTTCAGCACCCGTCTGCAGCTGATCGAGGGCGACCGCGTGGCCAACCCGAATTTCGCCCCGGATCGCGAAGGGCTGGTGGATGGGGTGGAGTTCGACCGGCTCGGTGCTCCGGTCGCCTTCCATGTCTGCCGTGGCTACCCCGGCGACCTGACGGCGGGTAGCTCGATGGCCTGGGACCGGCTCCCGGTGTTCGGCGCGGCTACTGGCCGGCGCCGCGTCCTGCATGTGATGGCCGACAAATCTCGGCCCGGGCAGAAGCGCGGCGCACCCTACTTGGCGCCGATCCTGGAGCCGCTGCAGAAG
The DNA here is from genome assembly GCF_000949385.2 of Pseudomonas sp. LFM046. Lineage (NCBI taxonomy): Bacteria > Pseudomonadati > Pseudomonadota > Gammaproteobacteria > Pseudomonadales > Pseudomonadaceae > Pseudomonas > Pseudomonas sp. LFM046. The sequence goes on from NZ_JYKO02000002.1 coordinate 23,854, forward strand.
CTGGAGCGCTACAGCAGCGCCGAGCTGATGGCGGCGGTGGTGTCGGCGATGTTCACGGTGTTCATCAAGAAAACCGGAGATTTCCAGGCCGGCAACCTGCCTTTGTCGGCCCTGGTCAACGAGGGCGCCGGGGCCAGCACTGATGACGTGGGCTCCGGTGAGATCGAACTGGGCGAGGGCGCCATCGTTGACCTGGGGCAAGGTGAAGAGCCGATCATCGCCAACCCGGCGCGACCCAACGCGCAGTTCGACCCGTTCTTCCTCTCCATCGTCACCCAGATCGGTGCGGCGCTGGAGTTGCCGCGCGACGAACTGTTGCTGCTCTACAACACCAGCTACAGCGCCGCTCGTGCCGCCATGCTGCAGGCCTGGCGCTTCTACAGTCTGCGCCGCTGGTGGCTGACCTGCGACTTCTGCCAGCCCGGCCGCGAGCTGGTGATCGACGAGGCGGTGGCCCGGGGAATGATCGAGCTGCCGGGGTACGGTGATCCGGCCAAGCGTCGGGCGTACCTTCAGGCGCTCTGGATCGGTCCTGCCCGTGGCGCCATCGACGAACTGAAGGAAGCCAACGCGGCGGGCAAGCGCATCGAGATCGGCGTCAGCAACGAGCACCTGGAGACGGCGGCAATGACAGGCGAGCCCTGGCAGGTCGTGTTCCGCCAGCGCGCCCGCGAGGTCGAACAACGGCGCCAGGCCGGTCTGTACACCCCGCCCAAGGGCGCCGAGTCGGCGCCCCCTGAGCCGAAACAACCCGACGAGGAATAACCATGCCCCGCGCATTCGAGCTGGCTGCCTCGCAGCCCTGGCTGATGCTGCCCCACGCCCTGGATAACCTGCTGGCCATCGCTGATCGCATGGGAGATCCGGCCGCACTGGTGACCAAGCAGGGGCAGCGACTGGAGACAGCCCGTACCGTGACCGTCCGCGATGGTGTGGCCATCGTCCCGGTGGTCGGGCCGATCTTCCGTTACGCCAACCTGTTCACCGAGATCAGCGGCGCCACCAGCACCCAGGTGCTGGCCACCGATATCCGCGCCGCCCTGGATGACCCGAACATCAAGGCCATCATCCTCAACGTCGACAGTCCGGGCGGCATCGCCTCCGGCATCAACGAGCTGGCCGAGATGATCTACGAAGGCCGGGCGCGCAAGCGCATCGTGGCCTACGGCGGCGGCACGGTGGCCAGTGCGGCCTACTGGATCGCCTCGGCCGCCAGCGAAATCGTGCTCGATGCCACGGCGGTCGCCGGCAGCATCGGCACGGTCATCGATGCGGTAGTGGAGGGCGAGGATGCTGGCGGGCGCAGGCGCTACCAGATCGTCAGCCGCAACGCCCCGAACAAACGCCCCGACCTCAGCACCGAAGAAGGCCGCGCCAAGGTGGCCGAAACGGTGGACGCCCTGTCCGATGTGTTCGAGGCCAAGGTGGCCCGCAACCTCGGCGTGCAAGTCACCAAGCTCCCCGAGATGGGCGACAAGGGCGGCCTGCGGGTCGGCGCTGCTGCCGTTGAGCACGGCCTGGCGCACCGGCTCGGCTCGCTCGATTCCCTGATCACCGAACTGGCCAAACCGGCCGCAACCACCCTGAGGAAACCCAGCATGACCACCGTCACCACCACGGCGGAGTTGCGTGCCGCCATCGCTGCCGGCACCGATCCCAACGTCATCGAGATCGCGGCTCAGCCGAATCTGGACGAGATCCGCACTGAGGCCCGCACCGAGGGCGCGAAGAGCGAGCGCGAGCGCCTGAAGGGCATCAACGCCCTGGCCTCCAAGGGCTTCGAGAAGGAAATCGAGGCCGCCATCGACAGCGGCGCCACCGTCGAAGCGACCGCCCTGCAGCTGTTCAGGGCGGCCGGCGAGCGCGGCATCACCCTGGCCGGAATCAAGCTGGACAGCACCAGCGCCACCACCACCACCCCGCCGGCCGGTGACAAGGCCGAGCAAGAACACAAAGCCGCCGTCAACTACATCGTGGCCGGCGCCAACGCCCGCTGAGGAGAACCGTGATGCCGAACCCCGAACGCAACACCTACACGCCGGACCAACTGATGGCCGGTGACTTCCCCGCCGTGAAGCGCTCCGGCGTGATCGCCGCCGGTCAGCAGCTTTCCCGGGGTGCCGTCCTGGGCGAAGTCACCGCTTCCGGCGAATTCAAACTCTCGGCTAGCGCCGCCAGCGACGGCTCGCAAACCCCGTCCGTGGTGCTCGACGAGGACATCGACACCACGGGTGGTGCGGCTCCGGCCCCGCTGCTGCTGACCGGTGAGGTACTGGGCTCGGTCCTGACCCTCGGCGCCGGCCACACCCTGGCAGCTGTCCGCAAGGCGCTGCGCCCCCTGTCCATCTTCGTGCGCTGATAGGAGCGACTCTCTATGGATCTGTTCGATACCCGCACCATGCTCGACGCCGTTGAGCAGATGAAGCCGGCGCGCCGCTTCCTGCTCAACACCTTCTTCAACGGCGCCAACCCGCGCACCTTTGCCACCACCACCGTCGACATCGACATCGTGAAGGGCAAGCGCAAGATGGCCCCCTTCGTCCACCCGCGCCTGCCGGGCAGCGTGTCCCTGCGTGAAGGTTTTCGCGCGGACACCTACAAACCGCCGTATATCCAGCCCAAGCGCGAGACCACCGCCGAGTTGGTGCTGAAGCGCTCGGCTGGAGAGAACCCCTTCGCCACCAAAACTCCGCAGCAGCGCGCAGGTGCGATCCTGGGCAAGGATCTGGCCGACCTCGACGATGAGATCACCCGTCGCGAAGAGTGGATGTGCGCCCAGGCGCTGACCACCGGTCTCGTGCGGGTGCTTGGCGAGGGGGTGGATGACACCATCGACTTCCTGATGGACGCCAGCCACAAGATCACCCTGACCACCGACAAGTGGGATGCCGCAGGCTCCGACCCCATCGGCAACCTGCGCCAGTGGAAGCGCGGCCGGATCGCCAAGGATTCTGGCCGCACGGCCAACGTAGCGGTGCTGAGCGGTGAGGCGGTGGACGCCTTCCAGAAAAACGATCTGGTGATGAAGCAGCTCAACACCCGCCGCGTTGACCTGGGCATCATCAAGCCGGAAGAACTGCCGGACGGTGTCACCTACCTCGGCTACCTCAACGACCCGGGCGTCGACCTGTACAGCTACGACGAGTGGTACCTGGACGATGCCGGCGCCGAGCAACCGATGATCCCGGCGGGTGGCCTGATCCTCGGTTCCACCAACACCCAGAACGCCATGCTCTATGCTGCGATCCAGGACCTGGAAGCTATCGAGAGCGGTCTGGTGGAGGCGCGCCGCTTCCCGAAGTCCTGGGTCACCAAGGAGCCGAGCGCGCGCTGGCTAAAACTGCAGGCCGCTGCCCTGGCCGGCTTCCTCGAGCCCGACGCATTCGTCTACGCGAAGGTGGTGTGACATGGCCAAGAAAGGCGAATTCATCGTCATCGACGGCTGCATCCAGGAAGGTCGCGAGACCTTCCTCCCTGGCTCGGTCTACACCCCTCCGACCACCAAGCTCCGCGACGAACTGCTGGAGGCCGGTGTGATCGCTCCCGTGAAGGATCCGGTGGCGCAGGCGGCCATCCGCGCCGCGGAAGGCCGCAAGCCCCAGACCCCTTCCGCCCCGGATCTGCTCACGCCTCCAGCAAGTGACGATAACGCGGGCGGTACTGGTGACGAGGGTGGTGATGGCGCTGATGGTGGCAGTGAAGATGCGGGTGGCGACGGCGTGACCGGTGACTGACTATGGTCTCCTTCGCCGACCAGATCGAGGAGGTGGACTCCATCCTCCTCGACACCTTCCGCGATGGTTGCGGCGATTACCAAGACGCAAATGGCCAGCTACTGATCAAGGGAATCCCCTTGATCATTGATCGCAATTTGGAGCACTCGGGCCCCGACGGGATCTTCATGACGCAGGCGGCTGGTTTGACCTGGCGGCATGCTGATCTGGAGTGTGCCGAGCAGGGTGGCCTGTTTGTGGTTGAAGGTATCCGCTTCATCGTCGAAGACATCATTGCCGACGACGGCCACATGGTCACAGCAGTCTGCCAGGTGCAACTATGACTCAGAACCCTCTGACTGAGGGCCGGGAGGCTCTGCTGTCCCGGCTTGCCACGATCAATGTGGCGGGTGGTTACCTCACCAATGTCGGTGCAAATGTGCATTCGGGCTGGTTGAGTGAGGTGATCAAGGCCAAGGCAGTGTCGTATCCGCTGCTGGTGGTGCAGCCGAGCCGTGGGCAGCCTCCGGCTGCTGCCCCAGGAGCGATCAAGCTGCAGTCCGGATTTCGCGTCGTCGGCGCAGTGGAGGCCGGGATCAGCTATGAGTCGGCGCTCGAAGACCTCCAGCTGGATGTGATGCGCTGCCTCATGCCTGGGCACACGAAATTTCTCGAGTGGCTGCCGGTCGGCGTGTTGGGAATTCAGTTTGGTACGCCCGATTCGTTCCCTCCCGGTGATGGGCTTAGCTGCGCGACTTTTCTCCTGCCGGTTTACCTTACCGTCGTGATCCAGCAGTAAATATTCCAACCCTACGAGCCCGGCCCAGTGCCGGGCTTTCGCATTTCAGGAGGCCAACAATGGCTCGTACCGTAGAAACCTTTGTAGTCGGCGGCGTCGTCAAGATGCGCAAGGCTCGCACCGGCTTGCCGTTCACCGACGTTGGCCTTGTCAGCACGTACCAGCAGACGCACGAGACCAACCAGCTTCGTCTGGAGAACACTCGCACCCCGCTGGGTGGCACCTTCGACAAGCTCGACAAGGTGACCTCCATGAACCTGGCTATCTTCTTCCGCGAGTTCAATTCGGTGAACCTGGCCAACCTGCTGTGGGCGGATGTCACCTCGGTGCCGTCGGCTGCCGTTGCTGACGAGGTGGTTATTGTTCAGGTCGGCAAGACCAGCGCCCTGGCCAAGATGCCGCTCACCATCACCAGCGTGAAGGACGACGCCACCGGCCTGGTCGAGTTCGACGAAGACAACGATTTCAAGATGACCGGTGCTGGCATCGAGGTCCTGGAAGGCAGCGCCCTGGCCACGGCCATCGGCTCCGATGACGACTACAAGGTCAAGGTGACCTACACCTGTGCAGCCTACGACGAAATTCAGGCTCTCACCAACAGCGGTGAAGAGTGGGAAATCCTCTTCGAAGGTGCCAACGCCGTGGGCACCAAGTCGCGCGTCAACAACCGCTACTTCCGCTGCAAGTTCGGCGTTGCCGAAAGCCTGGACTGGATCAGCGTCGAAGACTTTATGGGCATGCAGTCCACCTGCGAAGTGCTTGCCGATGACACCCGCATCGGCGCCGGTCTATCGCAGTACATGAAGATCCAGAAGGAAACCCCGATTCCGACTCCGTGACCGGTGGGCGACTGATGGGCTACATTCCCTCCCATTCTTTCGTGGGAGGGAAACCCTGATGCAGTGCAATGTTTGCCAATATGAATTTACCCTGAACGAGATCCAGTCCGGCGCCGAGTGCCCGAAGTGTGCAGAGGCCCAACGGCTGGAGCGGCGCGCGGCCGAAATTGTGGCCGAGAAAGCGCAGCCAAAGGCGTATGTGAAGCCCCAGGAAGTTGTCGTTGTGGACTTCCAGATGAGCTTCAACTCCATGGTCTGGCTCATGGTTAAGGCCGCGCTAGCGTCCATCCCAGCTTTCATTATTTTGTTCTTAATCGGGGCAGCCTTGACCTTCTTTTTTGGCGCATTTTTCGGCGCCCTCACAAAGATCTAAGGCTGTTAGCACCCATGAAACCCGCTTCGGCGGGTTTTTTATTGTCTGGAGAATTTATGAGCGTCCCTGCAGCCAGCATCGTCAAGAAGGTGGGCGAGCGAGAGGTGATAGTTCGCGAACTCTGTGTCGCGGATGCTCGTGCCATGTTCGCTTCTGTAAGCGATGGTGATGTTTTCGATGACCTGTTGTTCGTTGATTGCCGCATTGATGACCTGGTGCGCATGACCAGCCTGAGCCGAGAGGATGTCGACGACCTGAGACCTAGCGAGGTGCGTGAGGTTATCGCCGCCTGCAAGGAGCAGAACCCGGATTTTTTCGATCTGCAGGCCCGTCTCAGGTCGTGGGCCAAGGGCTGAAGCAGCTGGATTCAGCCATTTGCACCTTAGTGAAAGCCGGGCATCGCGATGTGATGAGTTACCCCTGGCCCCTTTTTTTGCGCGCTCTGAAAGGTTGAATCCATGAATCCAGAAGTTCAACTGAGGCTGACGGCAGACCTCGAGGATGCAGCGCGTGAGGTTGCGGGTTTCCGGAAGGAATATGGCCGCCTGGTTCAGGAGGTAGAGAAACCCCTTCGCCAGGCCAACACCTTCCGAGAAGTCAGCCAGAGCCTCGAGGGGACTCAGCGCCAGATCGGCAAAGCCAAGGATCGCCTTCGTGAACTGCGTGACGAGCTCGCTCGCTCTGGGCAGCCGACCAAAGAACTTCAGGCGGACTATCGAAATGCCACGAATGAACTGAGGCGCCTGGAACGTCAGGAGTCCTCCCAGATTGGACAGCTGCGCAGCGTCCGATCGGAGCTCCAAGGTGCTGGCGTTGATGTTGGCAACCTTGTCGCTGAGCAGCGGCGCCTGAGCGCTGAGTTCAATCGCCGCTTTGAAGCTGGCCGGTCAGACGCCGCACTTCAGGCCGCTCGGGAGGCGCTGGGTGTTGGCGAGATCGAATCGGCCCAGCGCAAGCTGGTTGAGCTGCGGCAGCAGTACCAACTGGTTACCCGGGACGGAAGCCTTTCTGCGCGAGAGCGTTCCGAGGCTGAGGCAACTTATCACCGGAACGTCTCCGACACTCTGGCGCGACTGCGTGACCTTCGGGCTCAGACAGTAAAGCAAGCCAGCGAAGAGGACCGGGAGGCAGCTGCCCAGGTTAGACGGGTTGCCCAGGCCAAGCAGGGCATTGCCCAGGTTGCAGCCGCGCAGCGGCAGGCCGCTATTGAGGCCCGACGCACTGCGGCCGAAAGAGCTCGGGATAGCCTCGGGGTGAATCAGGCGCGTGCTGCCGAACAGGAGATTGCAAATCTCCGCCAGCAGTACGAGCTGCTTCGCCGGTCGGGCACGCTGACTTCCAGAGAACTGGCGATTGCGCAACGTCAGCTGAAGCAACGGATTGCCGATACCAAGGCGGAACTCAAGGGCTTGTCCGCTGGCGGCGGCGATTCCGCTATCTCGGGCGCTGCCAGTGAGATTCCAGGTATCTCTCGGTTTTCCGGTGGAGGGCGTGCCGCTGTAGCTGCCGCTGGCGTGGCTGCCATTGGGGCTGGCGCCATGCAGGTCGCCCAGGGTTCCGATGAGGTCGGCCGCCTTGATTCACGCCTTCGGCTGGCGACTCGCTCCCAACATGAATTCAATGCTGCCCAGCTGGAGCTGGACCGGATCGCGGACGTTACTCAGGGCGATGTGGCTGACCTTGTCGGCCTGTATTCCAGACTGCAGCGCCCCATGCGGGACGCTGGTCTGGACCAAAAGGCGACCCTTGAGACCATTGAGGCCGTATCGCTCGGGCTCAAGATTGGCGGTGCTTCGGCAGAAGAGTCGGCTTCGGTCATCCAGCAGTTTTCCCAAGCCATCAGTAGTGGCGTGCTTCGTGGCGAGGAATTCAACGCCGTCCTGGAAGGCTCTGACCGGATCGCTGGCGCGCTGGCTGACTCGCTTGGGGTGACCATCGGCCAGTTACGAGAGATGGCGTCGGAAGGTCAGTTGACCGCCGAGCAGGTCACCAATGCGCTCCGGAAGGAATTGCCGAAGCTGCGACAGGAGATGGACTCCTTCGCTCCAGAAATCGGTGCCGGGTTCAGTCGTATCTTCAAGGAGACCAAACGTTACTGGGGGCGCTACGCCAAGGAATCGGGCGCAACAGATGCCGTTGCGAATGTCCTGAACAACATTGCCAAGAGCGTCAACGGTGCTCACAACCTGCTCAAGAAAGCCGATTCGGACCTGACCAAGTCGCAGAGGGAAGAGTCGGCGGCCAGGCAGGAAATCCTGAAGCAGGAGAAGGCGAACGTAGAGCAAGGCCGAAAGGAAGCGCTTAGCGACCTGAAGGAGACTATGGCTCAGCAGCGGACCTTGCTGGCCAAGGCCAATGCTGAATTATTGGCGGCGAGGAAGCAGCAGGAGAGTATTGCCGCTGAGTTCAAGGCGGCATCCGCGGAATTCGCTGGCGGTGCCGGTCCGAATGACGATGCCAGTTTTGGCGATGTCACGGCAGCCACGGTTTCGGCACGCGAGAAGCTTCGGCAGGGTGACGCCCAGGGCGCCATCAGTGAGGCCAGGCGCGCAATGGAACTGCTGCGCCAGCTTCGCGCTGCCGGTGAGAGCGAATTCGGCTTCGCAGGAGTGGCGAAAGAGCTCGAGGCGATTGCCAACCAGGCGGCCAAGGTTGATGCCGAGACGGCGAAGGTGAAGGAAGGTCTGGCCAAGATGGAGCTGGAAAACCTCTCCAATCAGGCACGTTTTCTGGAGAACATCACGATTCGTTTCGGCTTGGACGCGAGCAGCGTGGAGACGGTCAAGCAGCAGATGTCCGACTTGGCCAAGGGGTTGTCGGAGCAGATGACCATCCAGGTCAAGGTCGTTCCTCCGCCGGAAATGGGGGCTCCTGGTGTGCCTACGGCAGCAGGGGTTGAGTTCCCCGCCTTCGCTGAGGGTGGGCTGCTGCGTGGTCCTGGAACTGGTACGAGCGACAGCATCCTCATGCGCGGATCCGCCGGTGAGTACATGGTGCGCGCCGCGGCAGTTCGCCATTACGGCCCCGCCTTGCTTGATCAGTTGAACGCCATGCGGCTGCCTCGTTTCGCCGAAGGAGGCCTGTTTGGTGGGAGATCGCTGCCGTCTATCCCGGCGCCGTCGCCATCTCTGCTGGCGCCTGCCCAGCAGTCCGGCGGGGGGAACACCGTTGTCCTGAAGCTTGGCGGAAACACCTACACCTTGCAGGCAGACAACGACAACTACTCGGCCATTGTGCACAACGAGTCTCGTAAGCATGGGAGAAGGTAAATGGCTGAGGTGATGCTTGGGGGCATCCCCATCCGCCTGCACAGCGGTCCAGTGGTCCAGGAGTATTCGCCCATCGGCGGCGTCACCGTGGCCCGCCGTTCGGGTGGTGCTGCGGTGAAGATGCAGCACTGGCGCAAGACGGCGATCACCATCCGGGGAACAGGCTGGATGGGGCCGGGCTTCTCCGGATTGGACTTCAGCCAGCCTCTGGAGCTGCGCTGCACCAAGCAGCAGTCGCTGACCGCCACATCGCTCACCGGCACCTTGCCGGGCACGCCCCGCCCAGATGTCGCCCCGTGGGCCCTAGCCTATGTGGGCGGCGACTGGGTGGAAACACCTGTGGCCATGGCTGGTAGCGACTTCACCATCACTGCCGTGGCGGGCGCCCTGCAGTACCAGGTCTGCTGGATGCCGAAGTTCATGGTGTTCTGTGAGCCGCCACCTGAGTCTCTGGACCCGTCCACGAACACCCACGACTGGACCATCACTGCCGAGGAAATCTGATGCTGCTGAATGGCGCAGGGCTGAACGGTGCCGAGTTGAACGGCGCTTCGGCCGGCGGGAGTGTGCCCGTCGATCCGGTCACCATCGTGCCGGTGGTATCGGTGATCTGGACCGCCCGGCTGCTGCTGAATGGGGTGGATGTCACGGACCTGCTGACGGGTGGTGTCAGGATCGAACGGGAGGAGGGTGCCCGTTGCCTGGCGGACTTCAACCTGCTGCTTGATGCCGGGCCGGTGAACCCTGCCGAGTACACCGGGCAAAGCGTGGAGCTTTACTACCGCGATTGGGTGGGCGGGGCCTGGCGGGAGGAGCTGTGTTTCAAGGGCTGGGTGATCAAGCCGGACTTCACCCTGCAGACGAGCGTCCTGGCCTGCGAGTGCAGCGACCGGCAGCAGGAAGTTGTGGAAGCCATGGATGTCGCAGCCATCGATGCTCAGGTGGCCGGGCTGTGGTCGGCTGATGTGTTCGAACCGGTCGAAGGCCGCTCCCGCTGGGACTACGCCATGGAGCGGATGAGCACCCGCCCGGCGAGTCTGCAATGCAGCGTGGATGGCGCCTTGCAGGTGACGCCCTGGGCAGCTAGCGCGCCAGCCTTTGTGATTCCTGCTGGAGCGGTGCTTGATGGCAGCCTGGAGTGGGTGCCGGTGGAACTCAATGACCGCATCAACGTGGTCGAGGTAGCCGCCGACTACCGCTTCATCCGCCTGCGCGAGCGCCACCAGGACTTCTTCTGGGAGCACCCGGCCGTCGCTGGCGTCACCATCATCGACGGTTTCTGCCTGACCTGGGGCCGCGAGGACAACACTGAGGTGCCGGATATTGGCATGGTGGAGCGCGGCAGCAGTGATGCCGGTTACCAGGCCATCCTGAGCTCCGCGAACTGGGGGAGGGTGCCCGAGACTGGCAGCGGTGCACTGTGCGCTCCGCCGTTCGGCTGGACCAACCCGTACCCGGACCTGCTGTTGAGTGCCAGCTGGACCAGTGCCATGCGCTGGAGCCAGCGGGTAACCGAGCAGTACACCCTGCGGGTGGAGGCGCCAGCTAGCGTGGCCCAGGCCGGGGAGGTGATCAGCCGCGAGCGCATCGCGCTGGAGACCGAGAGCGACCGGGAAGCGGAGTTCGAGGGGGCGGAGTTCACCGAGCCGGAGTCCGACGCTGTCGAAGACGCCCTGGGCGACTGGGTGGTAGACCTGCGGGAGAATGACCGGCGCGCTGCCGCGTTGTCCTGCGGCCTGGCCATGGCCACCACTTCCATCCTGGGGGCGCACCGCGGCAACCGCTTTGCCTTCCAGCTGCCGACCTCGGACACCTTCGGCATCCGCCTGGAGCATACCCTGCATGTGCAGGATGAGATTCTCGGCCGTTCGGTGCAGTGCCGGGCCAAGGTATTCAGCATCATCCATGAGTGGGACTTCGACAGCGGTTCGGCCTTGACCAGCATCCAGCTGGCCGTGAGCCAGGGCGGTGGCACCGTCACCGACCCGCTCACCCTGCCGGCCATTCCACCGAGCACGCCGCCCGGTTCGCCGCCGTCACTGATCATCCTGGAGACCCAGCTGGGGTCGAGAAACAGCAGTCCGCTCTATGACGACGTTCTCGACGGGTTCGCCGGCAACTACACGGTCAACGACCTGGACATCAACCCGTCCCTCGAGGAGTTCCCGCGCCGCTTCGACCTGACCGCGCCGGAGATTCCCGAGGATCACCGCGACGAGTACACGGTCAGCCAGGCTCGGACCTACCAACTGGCCATCCCGAACGACCTGCTGGAGCTTTGACATGACCTTGGCACAAGAGCGCGCCGGGATTAAGGCGGGGATTTCGGCTGCCCGGTCGAGCACCACCCGGCGTGACCTGAACTCCTTGGAGACCAAGCGTCGCCAGATTCGGGAGCTAGTCACCCTCGAGCGCCGCGGCCTGCGCCCGGCAACGAAGGGGCGCGGAACTTGGGACCCCAACACTCCGAAGATTGGGGGCGGTGGTGGCGGTGTCGCCTGGCCGCTAACCGAGCCGTCATTCGCCGCGCGTGAGTACTGGCCAACGGGCCTGTGGAGCAGTGACGGCATTCTCATGATCCCTGCGCCAAAGACGATCCATCTGGTAGACGCCGACGGCACCGAGGGGGCGCTCAACCTGGCCAACCCGGTGGCGCCATGACGGCGCCAGTCTGGGGGTGCCCCTGGCACGGCCGGGTGGAGGCCGGCCAACTGACCCTGCCGAACGGCGATGACCGGACCTGGCCGCAGCCCGACGGCACCCGCCGCGATTTGTATCCGACCAACCGCGCCATGTGGTTGACGAACAATGCTGGGGCCACGCACCTGGTGCAGATGCCGGGTGTGCCGGCTGTGGAGCGCTCGGCGGAGGAGTTGGCGGGCGATGCCGCTGCCGGTCGGACGTGGCTGAACAAGGCCCTGCTGGCCGGAGCCAGTGACACCGCCACGGCCAAAACCTACCTGCACAGCAAGCCGGTTGATGGCTGGATCTACGCTGCGCCCGACGGTAGCCGCTGGATGGCCTGTGCGCTGGGTGAGTATCCATGGACCAGCGCAGACGGGCTGACGATCCCCCTGGTCATGCGGCGCTTTGGGGTATTCGGCGTCCCGGCGGCCAGCCATAGCCACCACCGCACGATCAGCACGGCCGCCATGGGCCAGCCCAGCTGGGCGTCGAGCGAAGAACGGCGGGGCAAGGTCGAGGCGATCAAACCGGATGGCTCCCAGGCCATTGTCCGGCTCTACCTGGATGCCGCACAGGAGGGCACCAAGGGCTTTCTGCTGCTTACTCTGAGCGGCACGCCCGGCGTAGATTTTTCGGCCAGCCTGACGGCCTTGCGCTCGGCGGCGCAAACCAACGGCACCTTGGTGGTCAACAACGCGGCCAGCGTCAGCTATGTCGAGCTGGAGGTGTCGACCAGTGAATCGACCGAGGATACCCGGGCTGGCTCGCCGCCGAGCTGTACCGGCCACCTGGATACCATCACCACCTTCTCCACCGATTTGGTTCCGGCGCCAGAAGGCACCGGGTACACGGTTATCAGCGGTACCAATGCGCTGACCCTGACCGGTCGCATCATGGCGATGTGGTTCAACGCGACCGGGGTGATCGAAGAGGCGCTGCTGGACATCGAGAAGAGCTGCACCGCCAGCGCCCCGGAACCGACGATCGAGTACAGCGGCCGGGATGTGTTCCGGCAGGCCAACCTCAATGGGGACGGTGTGTGCGTCTTGGGCGCCTCCGCCATGATCGAGCAGCACGCGGTGACCCGCTCGCGCTCCTCTTCGCAGACGATTTCGGCGCTGTTCCGGCTTCGCGTCGGTACGCGCCAGGTTGAAGTCTCCGGGTCGCAGTCGACCTCCATTGAAGCGAGTTATTCCGCGACCGGTCTTCCGGGCAGCCGGATAGAGGTGAGCGATAAAACAACTGATGCCAGCGGCACCACGTTCGGCTGGTTTACCGAACAACACACCAGCCTCTCGGGAGGCGAGGGTACCGGGGCGGTGGACATCACCACCTACAGCGCCGCCGATGCGGACTTCACCCTGAACTACGTGCCCGTGGGGACGGGGGGCTACAACGTCGCCTTCAAGCGCTGGGCGAACAACCTGGTCGGGCTCATGACGCGGCGCCCAGCCGGCGTTGGAGTGGCCGTCGGCACTATGAATTTCAGTGAGGCGATTTCGCCCGCGGCGGACCTGGTGCCCGGGGTGTCGGAAACCAGCGCTGGGGTCGACAGCACCCTGCCTTGGTGGACCTACCGGCCGTTTGGCTCGTTCAACCCTCTGACGGACGAGGCAGTCATTGCCTCGGTCGACCCCATCAGCTGGACCTGACCACAGACCTTCATCAGCCTGGCGGCCTGCCGCCGGGTAGGGAGCTTTCATGCTGAAATTTTTGAACAACTGGTCGGCGACCTTGCTCGCGCCCCTCACGGCGGAGGCGCTGTCGATGTCGGTCGATGCCGGCGAAGCGGCCAAGCTGACGGGGCTGGGGTCTGGCGACCATTACCTGCTGACCCTCAGCGAGGCGGATTCCACTGGCCAGGAGATCGACTGGGAGATCGTCAAGGTCACGGCCAACGTCGGTGGAACGCTGACCATCGAGCGCAACCAGGAAAGCAGCGGGGCGCGCCCCTGGCCCACGGATACCCCCGTGAGCATCCGCCTGACGGCCGGCGGGCTAGTCGGACTGGGGCAGTCCACCGGCGGCAGCGACCAGGTCGGCGATTGGCTGACGTCATCTGCCACCCCAGGGGCCGGCTGGCTGGCGGCCGACGGTAGCGCGAAGGCGAAGAGCACGTATCCGGCCCTGCATGCCGTGCTGGGAGACCGCCTGGCCCGCTTGCGCCGTTCCGCCGTGCTGCGGTCGCAGGCAACCGGCACGCCGGGGCCTATCAGCAAAGGCGGCGGCGTCTATCTGCTGAGCTTCCCTGGCACGAACCAGCTGATGCGCAGTGCCGACGGTGGCACGACCTGGTCGGCGGTCGCGCTGGTCGACGGCTCCGGTACCAGCGTTCTGGTCAACGGCCTGACCTACGGCGCCGGGGTATTCGTGGCGGTGGGCAGCTCCGGGCGGATCGGCTACAGCGCCGATGGCCGGACCTGGACCCTGGCTACCTCGCCGTTCTCCTCCACGGTGGTGCGTGGCGTGACCTTTGCGGCTGGGTTGTTCGTCGCGGTCGCGGACTCCGGCAAGCTGGCCACCAGCCCTGACGGTGCCAACTGGACCCTGCGCACCAGCCAGTTCGGTACCAGTGCGGTCCTGGGTGTTGCGTACAGCGTCGGCCGATTCGTCATTGTTGGCGCCGCGGGCAAGGTCGCCTACAGCGCCGATGGCGAGACTTGGACCCTGGGCACCTCCGGCAGCAGTAGCACGCTCAACGCGGTTGGGGCGGTGGCCGGCGGCTTTGTCACCTATGACTCGTCGCTGGCGTACACCAGCAGCGACGGTAATACCTGGACCAGCAACACTCCGGGAATCGGGGCCCACGACGCCTTCGTCGCCAGCGGCGGGCGCGTGCTGCTTTCCGGCTCCACCGTGCTGGAAACGACCGATGGCGTGACCTGGACGCCGTTCAGCAACCCGCTCCCCGGCGGCATCGATGTCCTGGCCTTCTTTGATGACGGCGTTCTGGAGATAGTGGGCGGCGGCAATGCCACGTACTTCTTTCGTCCTGCGGGCGGCGCCTGGGCGCGGCGGTTCAACCTGGCCGGCACGTCGGATATCAGCGCCATCGCCCATGGCGCGGGCAAGTACGTGGCGATCTCCACGAGCGGTGACCTGGTCGTCAGCACCGACGCCGTGACCTGGACGCGAGTCGAAACGACGGCCACCGTGGCGGCGGTCTCCGCCGTCTACGGTAATGGCCTGTTCGTGGTGGGGTGTACCTCCGGCCGCATCATGACCAGTGCCGACGCCGAGACCTGGACCGTAACCACCCTCAGCGGTGTGACCGGCTCGGCCGGCGTGACCGCATTCGGGGGCGGGCGCTTCGCCATCATTTTCGGCAACACCTGTGCCAGCAGTGCGGATGGGGCGACCTGGACCCTGGCAACGGTAACCGGTGGTGGGACCGCCCTGCTGGCCTATGGTGCTGGGCGCTGGGTGCTGACCACGAACAGCTCCATCGTCATGACCAGCCCGGATGCGATCACCTGGACCACGCACTTCGACGTGATGGGTCGCCCCACGGCGCTGGCCTTCGGCAATGGCTGGTTTGTCGCGGTCGACTCCGCGCGAGTGCACATCTCTCGCGAGGGGTTGTCCTGGGAAGTGGTGGGTCCGGCGCCGCCGGAGGCATTGCATTTGGCCTTTGGGGATGGCGTCTTTGTCCTCGTCTGCGCGCACCCCAAGGTCTACACGTCCGAGGATGGCGAGCGCTGGGAAGGTCTCTTGTGGTCCTTCCCCAGCGAGGACGCGCCGGCTCCCAAGCGGGTGTTGGCCGCCGGGGGCCGAGCCCTGATCGCGGGCACTGGTGGCTACCTGGCCACCTACACCCCGGACTTCAACATGAGCACGCACTTCGTCCTGCCGCTCGGCGGGCGTCGCGACTTCATCAAAGCCCTGTAACGCCTCTCTGACCTCAAGGAGCAGCCAGCCATGCAGCCGGCCCGCCTAGACCTGCCCGTTATTCAGGGTGCGACCTTCCGCCAGATCCTGCGCATCATGCAGCCGGAGCTGGCGTACCGTCCGATTACCGCCATCGCCAGCACCTCGCCTGTGCGCCTGTCCGTCGACCACGACCTGCCGACCGACTGGCCGGTGTGGGTGCGCGGCGTGCAGGGCATGCCCGACCTCAACCGTGAAGTGACGCGGCAGCGCCCGCACCTGGCCCGGGTGGTGGATGCCCAGCACCTGGACATCAACCTGTTGGCCGCCACCGGCCTGCTGCCCAAGGGCGGTGAGCTGAGCTACTACCTGCCGGTGGACCTGGCCGGCGCCACCGCGACCCTGAAGGTGCTGGACGCTGCCGGCGCCGAACTGCTCAGCCTGGTGCCGACCGTCCATGCCGGCGGCTGGGTGGAGATCCTGCTCACCGACGAGGAGACCGCCGCCCTGGCCTGGAAGGAGGGCGCCTGGTTCCTCGATCTGGCATTCCCCAATGGGGAGAGTTACCGCGCAGCCACCGGCAAGGCCACGGTCTATCCGGCCGGCACGGTGCCGTCAGGCAACTGCGACAGCGCCTGGGTACTCACCGCCGGTGCCCAGGGCGTTCCGGGCGTTCCTGGCCCGATTGGCCCGGCCTTCAAGGTCGACGCATCGGGCCCGCTGGCCGATCGCGGGCTGTACGACGCCGAAGGCGAGGGCTTCTCTTTCCTGGCCACCGACACGGGCGACCTCTACCTGCGCGAGGGCGCGGCCGGCGGCTGGTCGGCGGGCGTGCCCTTCCAGGGCCCGGAGGGCGTGCCTGGGGATGACGGCCGCAGCATCATCAGCGTGGCGATCAATGGTGCCGGCCACCTGATCATCACCTATAGCGACGGCACCACCAGCGATGCCGGCGCTATGCCGACGGCGCCGACCGTATGGGGCACCATCGGCGGCACCCTGCTGGACCAGGATGACTTGGCCCTGGCTCTTTCCGGCAAAGCGACAGCTGCCCAGGGTGCCAAGGCTGACAGTGCGGTACAGCCTGCAGACCTGGCGCCGGTGGCCACCAGCGGCAGCTATGCCGACCTCAGCGGCAAGCCGTTCATCCCGAGTACGCCGGGCGACGTCGGCGCCGCCACCGCCGCGCAGGGGGCCAAGGCGGACACCGCCGTGCAGCCGGCTACCCTGACTGCTGGCCTGGCCGGCAAGGTGGACAAGGAAGCGGGCAAGGGCCTGTCGCAGGAGAACTTCACCAGCGCTGAAAAGGCCAAGCTGGCCAGCCTGGAGTCCACTCACTTCAAGGGCGCGTTCGCCAGCCTGGCCGCCTTGCAGGCTGCACTCCCTACTGCCGTGGCGGGCGACTACGCCGACGTCGATGCGGGCGTGGGCAGCGACACCGTGCGCTATATCTGGGACGTCAGCGACAGCGCGTGGGTGCCGTCGGGCAGCGGCTCGCCGCTGACGGCTGCGCAGATCAAGACGCTGTACGAGTCCAACCCCGACACCAACCCCTTTACTGATGCGGAAGAGGCCAAGCTGGCCGGTATCGCCACCGAAGCGACCAAAAACAGCAATACCGACGAACTGGCGGAAGGCGCGACCAACCAGTACTTCACTGCCGCCCGGGTTCGAGCCGTGGTGCTGACTGGCTTGAGCCTGGCAACTAGCGCCGCAATCGCGGCGACGGACACAGTGCTGGGCGCCCTGGGCAAGCTGCAGGCGCAGATCACCGCGCACTTCGGTTCCGGCGGGTCGGCCCATGCTGATGCCACCACCAGCGCCTCGGGCTTCATGAGCGCATCGGACAAGACCAAGCTCAACGGTATCGCGGCGAACGCGACGGCCAACGATACCGACGCGAACCTGAAGAACCGGACCAACCACACCGGCACTCAATCGGCCAGCACCATCAGCGACTTCAGTGAAGCGGTGGATGACCGTGTGGCGGCGCTGCTCGTCCAGGGCAGCAACATCACCCTGACCTACGACGACGCGGCGGGCACACTCACTATCGCCGCTGCTGGCGGTGGGAGTGGCGGCGACCTGCTGGCGACCCTGGTCAATGCCGAGGTCGCCATCTCTGCCGCTACGACCTTGACCTCCGGGGCGTTTGGCAAGATGCACACCGTGACAGGCACCACGGCCGATTACGCCGTTGGCTTGCCGGCGGTTTCAGGGAACGGCGGGAAGCTCATCGGCCTACGCATGAGCTCGGCGCTCACCAAGTTCATCACGGTCGACGGCAACGCCAGCGAATTGATTGACGGGGCGCTGACCCGGGTGATGTGGAAACACGAGGTGGCCATCCTGTATTGCGATGGCACCGCCTGGATCAAATTGGGTGGTAAGACCGTGCCGATGGTGGCCGAGGCCACGCGCTCAACGGGCGATACGACCGGCATCGGCGTGACCAAGCTTATCGACCTCGACACCGCCAGTAACGACCCGGCGGGGCTGGTCGACCTGTCCGGCGACCGGATCAACATCAAACGCACCGGCAGCTACCTGACCACCTTCCAGTGCGTCTTTCCTAGCGGCGGCACCGCTTCGACGCGGCAGGCGCGCCTCGACCGCAACGGCGCGAATATCAACAGCTGCGGCCCCGACTCCGGCGGGCGCACGGCGCGCGGCTCACTGCCGGTGACGCATACGGCCGGTGACTATATCCAGCTCAGCGCGTTCCAGAACAACGGCACCGAGTCGGTCGCCAGCAACATCCTCTCCATCGTCGAGGTGCCCACGTGGTGATTTACGAAGCTATTGCCTACCTGCACCCGGAGCTTATGGTTCTGGAGGATTACGAGATCCGCGATAGCGGCAATGGGCCGGAACTGGTGCGCTGGCCGGAAGGCGTTCCATTTCCCTCTGACAGCGAGCAGCTGGCCGCCCTGTTCGTGGTCACCCGGCAGCGCAAGCTAGACGAGATCAACCGGCTGTATGAAGGCGAGTTCGCCGCAATCAAACGGCAATACCCGGATGCCGAGCGCGAATCTTGGCCGATTCAGTTGCGCGAGGCTGAGCTGCTACTGACGAACCCGCAGGCGGCCACGCCCTTCCTGGACGCCCTGCTGATGGCGCGCGCCTTTGGCGAAAACAAGGTCGAGTTGGCGGATAAGGTGAGGGCGAAGAACGAGGCCTACGCGGGCCTCAGTGCCGCCCTGACTGGGAAGCGCCACAAGCTGGAGCGTCAGCTGGTGCTGGCCGAGACGCTGGAGCAGGTCCAGTCCGTCGTCTGGTAGCCGTCGCTGTTCCATCCCAACCCCGCCCTGGCGGGGTTTTTCATTTCTGGAGGACGCATGGAGATCACCAAGGAGCAGCTGCTCCAGATCCTGCCGAACGCCGGCAGCAAGCGGGCGGCGCTGTTCGCGACCGCGATCAACGGGGCGGTGCGGCGCTGGGCGATCGATACGCCCAAGCGCATGGCGGCTTTCCTGGCCCAGGTCGGCCACGAGTCGGGGCACCTGCAGTACGTGCGCGAGCTGGGCGGCACCGCCTACCTGGCCAAGTACGACACCGGCAAATTAGCCGAGCGGCTGGGAAACACCCCAGAGGCCGACGGCGATGGCCAGTTCTACCGTGGGCGCGGGCTGATCCAGATCACCGGACGGGCCAACTACCTGGCCTGCAGCTTGGCGCTGTTCAGTGACACCCGCTTGCTGGCTCAGCCCCAGCTGCTGGAGGAGCCTGATTGGGCGGTGCATTCGGCTGGGTGGTTCTGGAATAGCAAGGGCCTGAACCCCTTGGCCGATACCGGCGAGTTCCTGCGCATCACCCGCGTGATCAACGGTGGCACCAACGGCCTGGCTGAGCGCCGCGAGATCTGGGCGCGGGCGCGCCAGGTGCTGGGTGTGGGGGTGGCGGCATGACGGGCTTCGTCCGATTGTCAGCAGTGCTCAAGCAGGGCCAGGCCGGCACCCTGTTTTTCCACTGCCCTGGATGCGATGGCTTGCACGGGGTGCGTATTGGCGTGGGCGCTGGTCCGCGTTGGGATTGGGACGGCAACGTCCACCGCCCGACCTTCTCTCCATCCGTCCTGGTGCGGACTGGCCGCGCGGTCGATCCGTCATTCGTTCCAGAGCCTGGAGATCCGCCGGAGGTGTGTCATTCCTTCGTCCGTGGTGGGCAGATCCAGTTCCTGGATGACTGCACTCACGCCCTGGCCGGGAAGACGGTGGATCTGCCGGTGTTGCCGGAGGAGGGCGCCCGATGGGATGGGTGAAAGTGTTGCCGTCCTGGTGCTGGTGGTTGGTTGCCCTGGCACTGGTGGCCGGGTTGCAGCAACTGCGGTTCGCTGACCTGCAGATCGATGTCGCTAGCGCGACTGCCGGCAAGGTTGAGGCGGAAAAGGGGCTCAGCGACTACCGCCTGGAGGTTGCCGAGCGCGACCGCCGGGTCGCAGCGCGGGCCCGAACTGAAGAGCAACGCCGCCAGAAGGCGATAGATGAGGTGGGGAATGAAGCGGAAGGGAAGCTGGAAGCGGCTCGGACCGATGCTACTCGGGCTGGCGATGCTCTACAGCGGCTGCAGCAGCGATTCGACGAAGCCGAGCGAAGGAGCCGCGCCTGCGGCAATTCCCTTACTGCCCAGCTCAGCCAGGCAGCCGAAGGTGAGGCCCGAATGCGAGCCGACGTGCTCGGCCGGCTTGGAGAGGCTGCTCGACTCTATGCTTCTGAAGCCGACGAGCGGGGAGTAGCGGGGAGGGCTTGTGAGGTGGCCTATGAGCGTGTGAGGGAAGGGGGAGGCGGGGAATGAAAAGCCCCGCAAATGCGGGGCTTTTTAGATGCTTGGCACTACTTCTGCTCAGCAGGCGGTGCCGCAAACATCTCCTGAAGGGCTGCTTGAAGCGCCATCTTTTCGTCATCACTCCATTTGCGGCTGGGGTGGCCGGTGGGGGCGGACAGGGTGGGGCCATTCTGAAGTGCATGCAGCGCGTCAGCCATGCTGTCGCGAGCATCTTTTAGCGGAGTAACAATCCCAGTCGCAAGTTCCATAAGGCTTCCCCCCTCGTTGAGCATTCGCTCGGCGTCTTGCAGCGTAGCTTCGTCTTTAGTCAGATTGCTAATGCCGGAGTGTAGTTCCACATAGCGCGTCGTGCCCCCAGTAAAAGGGTCGCTTACTCCGGCTGTATCGATTGCCCGCATACTGCAGCCGTTCTTGGCGAAGCAGTCGCGAGCGAAAAACTTACCACTCCCCGAGAATCTGGCGCTATCGCCGTGAGTCACACAGTGGCCCCAGTCATAAAGAACACGACCAGCGGTAGTAATTAGGCAGATGTTCACATCTGTCCAGACTCCGGGGGCTACCTCACGTTCGGTTGGCGGCGGCGGGGTAACCATCGGAAGCGGCTGCTTGAACCAGGTCTTCCATAGGCTAATAAGCAGCCCGTCGCCCGCAAACACAATTGCACCATAGCGCGAAACTGAAATCTTCTCGAAGCCCGTATCGTCAATGAAAGCTACGTGGGTTGGATTGTTCGCGTTCGGCAGTGGTATCGACCAGCGCGAGTCACTCGTTACTTGCAGCTTTACCCTATCGATAGCGTTCGTAGTCATCCATGGCAGCCTTGTTCTTGAGGTCGCGCAATTATCCTGACCGTAATTGGTCAGTCAATGGCAGTACGCCATTAATTTTTCATGGCTTCAGGGTCTGGGCGCCGAAAGTGGCCGACTGGTTCGTACCAATTTCCGTACCACTGCCGGCGTAAATGGGCGGAATTGAACGGAGCGGGGCGCTTTTGGTCTACGTGGTTCGCGGGTTCTAGTCGCCGTGACACGCGCCCCTAATCGCAGGAT
>NZ_JYKO02000003.1 GCF_000949385.2 Pseudomonas sp. LFM046
TGACTGGCAGCCAAGTGGTTGCCCAAACCCTGAAGAACTACGGCGTCGAGTACGTCGCCGGTATCCCCGGCCACGGTATCTGGACCCTCACCGACGCCTTCCTCGAGGAAGAGTCGAAGATCAAGTTCATCCAGGTGTTCCACGAGCAGAGTGCCGTGCACCTGGCCGACGGCTACTACCGCGTTTCCGGCAAGCCGATGGCGGCGGTGACCTCCATCGGCGCCGGCGCGAGCAACACCGTGATCGGCATGGCCACCGCCTTCACCGACTCCACCAGCCTGATGCTGATCACCGGTGGCCCGCCCACTCACATGCGTGGCCACGGCCTGCTGCAGGAACTGGAGCGCTACACCGACAACGACTTCCCGAAGATTGCCGAAGCCGTGTCCAAGCGTCACTGGGTCGCCACCCGCGTGGAGGAAATGCCCTTCATCATGCACCGTGCCTGGAGCTCGATGATGACCGGCCGCCCGGGCCCCGTGCACATCGAGATCCCGATGGACGTCCAGGCCGAAGCGGCCGAGGTGAACCTGCACGCGATCGAAGAACGGGTGCCGGTGGGCAAGGTATTCCCCGACCCGGCGGCGGTCGCCAAGGCGGCCGAAGTGCTGCGTGAGGCCCGTCGTCCGGTGATGGTCATCGGCGGTGGCGTGATCACCGGCGAAGCCTGGAACGAAGTGCTGGCCCTGGCCGAGCTGTGGCAGATCCCGGTGGTGACCACCTGGAACGGCAAGAGCGGCTTCCCCGAGGACCATGCCCTGTTCGCCGGCAGCGTCGGCCAGACCGGCACCCTGTGCGGCAACGCGATGGCCTCCAGCGCCGACGTGATCCTCGCCGTCGGCTGCCGCTTCACCGACTGGTCGTCCTCCAGCTACGCCAAGGGTGTCACCTTCTCGATCCCGCCGGGCAAGCTGATCCACATCGACATCGACCCGCACGAGATCGGCAAGAACTACCCGGTGACCGTCGGCATCGTCTCGGACGCCAAGTACGCCCTGGCGCACCTGGTGGACGCCCTCAAAGGCGAGACCGTCGAGCGCACCGAGTACCTGCAGGACCTGGCCGCGCGTCAGGCCGAGTGGGAAGAGAAGCTGGCCACCCGCCGCGACTCCGACCGCTTCCCGTTCACCTCGCAGCGTCCGCTGGGCGCCCTGCGCAAGGTGTTCCCGCGCGACACCATCGTGGTGGTCGGCTCGGGCAACACCCAGGGCGCGGTGAAGCAGACTTTCCCGGTCTACCAGCCGCGCACCCACCTGACCTCCGGCGGTTTCTCGTCGATGGGCTGGGCGGTGCCGGCGGCGATCGGTGCCAAGCTGGCCGCACCGGACCAACCGGTGGTGTGCATCCTCGGGGACGGCGACTTCCTGATGACCAACCAGGAGATCGCCATCTGCAAGACCAACGGCATTCCAGTGGTGTTCATCATCCAGAACAACGCCGGCTACATGTCGATCCGCGGCGGCCAGCGCAAGCAGACCAGCCGGCACATTGGCACCGAGTTCAACACCCCGGATGGTGAACCCTACTCGCCGGACTACAAGGCGCTGGGCGAGTCCTTCGGCCTGCGCTCCTGGCGCGTGGAGCGGCCGGAGGACCTGGAGCCGATCCTGCAGCAGGCGCTGGAGTGCAACGAGCCGGTGCTGATCGAAGTGCCCACCGACCGCGATGCCGCCGGGCCCTGGGTGCCGGGCTGGTGGGACTTCCCCATCCCCGAGTACATCACCGACGAGCGTCAGGACGAGTACTGGCAGCTGCGCAACTCTGAACAACACTTGTAATGAACGAGTAAGCCCCGATGAGCGATATGCTTTTTTCGACTCACTCAGCGCAGCAACCCCAACAGGAGGCGCCGGTCAGCCGGCGCTCCCTGTCGCTGGTCGAGCCTGATGAAAACGGCCTGGTGACCTGTGATGTCCTGGTCATTGGCTCCGGCATGGGCGGCTCGACCTTTGCCCATGCCTTGCGTAACCAGGGGCTGTCAGTAGTCGTGGTTGAGCGAGGCGATTTCTTGCCTCGCGAGATCCAGAACTGGAGCGCCGAGGCCGTATTTGGTGAAGGACGCTACCGCAATGCAGAGCAATGGCTGGATGCCCACAACCAGCCCTTTTCGCCAGGTGTCTTCTACTACGTCGGCG
The DNA here is from genome assembly GCF_000949385.2 of Pseudomonas sp. LFM046. NCBI lineage: Bacteria > Pseudomonadati > Pseudomonadota > Gammaproteobacteria > Pseudomonadales > Pseudomonadaceae > Pseudomonas > Pseudomonas sp. LFM046. The sequence goes on from NZ_JYKO02000003.1 coordinate 2,136, forward strand.
GTAACACCAAGTTCTACGGCGCCATGCTGCCTCGCTTCCGCGAGGAAGACTTTGGCGAGATCCGTCATGCCGAGGGTATTTCTCCCGCATGGCCTATTAGTTACGCGGAAATGGAGCCGTATTACTGCGAGGCCGAAGCCTTGTACAAGGTGCACGGCGCTGCCGATCAGGATCCAACCGACCCCTGGCGCTCCAAGCCCTACCCCTCACCAGCTTTGGAACATGACCCTGCCCTGAAAGATCTTGAGCAGAGCATGCGCAAGGCCGGCCTCCATCCCTTTGCCATGCCAGCGGCGGTGGACTACGGCCCCGACCGTGCCTGTGTGCGGTGCTCTACCTGCGACGGCTACCCATGCCTGGTAGACGCAAAAGGCGACGCTGAAATTTCAGCGTTGCGCCCTGCCCTTCAAGGCACCGACGTTCGTCTGCTGACTCGCACCAAGATTGAACGCCTGCATACCTCCGAGGATGGACTCCGAGTCACCGAGGCGGAAGGCGTCCGCGATGGGAAGCCAATCCGAATCCGAGCCCAGCGATTTGCCCTGGCCTGTGGTGCGGTGAATAGCGCTACCTTGCTGCTGAAATCCGCCAATGCGCAGCATCCCACGGGGCTCGGCAATAGCTCGGGGATGGTCGGTAGAAATTACATGGTGCACAACAGTACCTTCCTAGTGGCAGTGGACCCGCGCCGGGAAAACAAGGTGATGTTCCAGAAAACCCTGGCGCTGAATGACTGGTACCACGCCTCCAAGGACAGCGTGTTCCCGCTTGGGAACGTACAGATGCTCGGCAAGATCCGCGAGCCCATGATCTCCGGAATGCGCCCATGGGTGCCCAAAATAGTGTCGCGCTACCTCACCAATCACAGCGTCGACCTCTATCTCACTTCCGAGGATCTACCGACACCGGAAAACCGCGTGGAGTACGACGCGGAACAAAAGGCCATCAAGGTTTTCTGGAAGCCGAACAACCTTAAGGCCCACGAGCTTCTGGTGGAGAAAACCTCTGCGCTGATGCGTCACGCCGGCTACCCGCTGGTGCTCACGGAGCGCATGGGAATTGGCACCAACTCCCACCAATGCGGCACTGCAGTGATGGGCAATGACAGTAGTCGGAGCGTACTGGACAGGAACTGCAAGATGCACGACCTTGAGAATCTCTGGGTAGTGGACAGCTCTTCCTTCCCCTCTTCTGCTGCCGTCAACCCCGCGCTGACCATCGCCGCCAACGCACTACGCGTCGCAGCCACTTTCACCGCTTCCACTACCTGATCCAGTCTCGGCCGGATGAAGGGCGTTCTCGCGCCCGCTCCAGGCCAGATGAACTACGGAAATTGTTGAAACAACATGAACAAGAGAGACAACAGCCTAGTTACCCCCCGAATCCGCAAGGCTCGGATAGCAACCTTCGCCGGCTTCATGATGGTGGGGGCAATGATGTACATCTGGTCGACCGGCGTCAGTGCGTTCCGGGAGCAAATGGGACTGTCTGGCAGCCTGGGTGACGCAGACTTTGGCCTGATCGCGCTGGGTATTGGCATCGGGGCGGCCGCTGGCTCGCTCTTCGTAGGCCGATTCATCGACATCTTCGGGTCCAAGCGAGTGATTTATACGACCGCGGTGATCTATCCGCTGTCGATCATCCCGCTGGGTTTCGTGACCGGATTCTGGTTCGCACTGGTTTTCGGGGTGATTCTGGGCGTCTTCCGAGGCGCCATTGACACGGCTCTGAACACCCACGGTGTCCAGGTCGAGCGCTTTTACCGTCGCCCGATCATGTCAGCATTTCACGCTTTCTACTCGTTGGGTGGCTTCCTGCTCGGCATGGTGGGCAGTCTGTTTGCCACCCGCTTCACCGATAGCGCGGCAGTACCCTTCACTGTCCTGGGCGTAGCCATGCTCGTAATCGGCTGCCTGATTGGCCACTTCATGCTGAACAAGGACGACGTCCCCGAGCTAGCCGAACCTGCCGCACCACACGCCGTGCCCGTGGCGGCTCCCAGTTCCGGTAGCAACTGGCAGATCATTATGCTGATGATCGGTTTCGGTGTACTGCTCCTGGGCGGCATGCTGGGCGAGAGTTCGGTCGCAGACTGGGGTCAGGAATACGTTCGTCGCGAACTGGGGACCAGCATTTCCCTCGCGGGTATGGCCGTATCGGTATTCATCGGTGCCGAGTGCCTCGGCCGCCTGGTGGGCGATCGGATTGCAGAGCGTGTGGGCTCACCACAGATGGTGTTCGGCAGCGGCATTCTGGCTGTTTGTGGATTGCTGCTAACCATGATCGGCGGCACCGCGACAAGCGGCCTGATCGGCTTTGGACTGTTCGGACTGGGCCTGGCATGTATTGCCCCACTCATGCTATCCAGCGCCGGTCGCAAAGACCCGGCTAACGCAGGGCGCAACATCGGCATCGTCAACGGGATTGGCTATTCGGGGATGTTGCTCGGGCCAGCGGCCATCTCGACGGTCGTCAACTACTTCGGTATCGGCTACGTGCTCTACACACCGCTTGTGCTGCTGGTACCTCTTGCACTCTTCGGACCACTGCTGATGCGCTTCCACACTACCTCAACGACTGATAAGGAAGCTGTCGGATCCTTTGCACCGCATCAATCGGTCCGCTGAGGCAAGTTCAATCCAGTTTTTGAGTAGAAGTTCGCACCACCAGTTGAGTCTGGAACATCTTACGTTTCGGCGGTTCCGACTCGGCCGGTGGTGAGTTAAGCAGGTCAACCAAAAAACGCGCCGCATAGACCCCCTTTTCCACCAGAGGTTGCCGAATGGTTGTTAGTCCCGCGGCACCCGCCTCTGGAATATCGTCGAATCCGATGATGGAGATGTCTTCCGGAACTCGCATTTGCAGCGCCTGCGCTGCGCTCATGCTGGCCAGGGCCATAACATCCGAGCAGGCGACAATGGCTGTGAGTGGATATCTGTTCAGCAAGGTGGTCGCCGCGGCCTGTCCCACTGTCGAATCGAATCCGCCGGCCTCAACGATATGAAGGTCTTCGAATGCGAGGCCAGCCTCTGCCGCCTCTTCGATGTAGCCGGTAAGCCGCTCGCGGACGATCATCTCAGTCGACGACCGGAAGCGATTCAGATCCACCTCTCCCCGATGGTTATCAGGGTTGAGGCGGTCCACAACGATACCGATGCGGCGATGCCCCAAATCCAGCAAGTGGCGCATTTGCTGTCGCGCCGCCCCGCGGTCATCAATTCCCACGTAGTGGGCACCCTCGATCAGGGGAGAGTCGACCACAACAAACGGGATCTTCTGCTGAATCACCGCTCTCACCATTGGGTGATCATCCGGCATTGTCGGAATGATCAGGCCATCCACCAGACCACGCACTGCCAGGCTGGTGTGCCCAGTTTTGCCATCACCGCTACGGATGCGCTGGTTGTTGAGCGGAAACAGGGTCAGTGCCACGTTGGACAGTTCGCCAATCTCGCCAATGCCCCGCAGCAAGGCAATCATGGACGGGTCGGCGAAGGCATAGGACAGCTTGTCCATCACCATCAGCCCGATGGCGCCCACCTTACCCGAGCGCAGGCTGCGCCCCATGATGTTAGGCCCGGGATAACCAAGCTTCTCGGCGACGGCGAGGATGTGTTCGCGCTGCGCGGCAGAGAGCTTGTTGGGTTTGTTGTAGGCATAAGAAACCGCCGGCTGGGAAACGCCGGCGGCCAGTGCCACATCCTTCATCGAAACCATCGCCGCTCTCATCAGCCACTTCCGTGGCGTTCAGTGTCTATTCAACGAGATTACAGGCGGGATAGACCCAACCTATTTCGCGATTCTGCCCTGTCTGGCTGGATAACCTATCACGCTGCGAAGGGCACAGGATGCCTGATCGCGAGAAAGCGCCCCGCCCACCGCTACATCCCGGCGACCAAGAACCGCAGCCGGCGATCTTACCTCAGCCCAGCTGGGGCACCTCACGCCCCCAAACACCCCCACTCGCCGGTCACTCCGGTAATTATTGATCCCTAACGAAGGAACGAGACCTTGAGCCAACTACTCGAGAACGCCTATGCCGTCCTACTGCCCGCTTTCGCTACGCTGGAACTCGACCAAACCGTGATGGAGTTCTTGGAGAAGGGAGGTGCCTCGATCCTGCTCGGCGAAAGCCGTGGAGAATATCTCGCCCGCACGATGACGGACGAACGCCGAGCCCGCGAGACAGAAGCGGACTTCCACGACATCATCCAGCGAGCCCACCGGCATGCGCGGGGCAATCTACTGGTCGCTGTCGACCAGGAGCTTGGGGGCATCCAACGATTGCACGACCTGGTTACCCCCCTGCCCTCCGCTGCCGATGCCCGGCAATGGTCAGACGCAGACATCGTCGCGCGTTCGCGCGAAGTGGCCCGGGCGGCTCGAAAGCTGGGCATCAATCTCTTCCTGGCGCCCATAGTCGACGTAGTGACGGGAGCCAATCCGTGGCTTTCCGGCCGCCACTTGGGGACCCAGGCCAGCGAAGTAAGCCGGATCAGTTGCGCCTTCATCGAAGGTGTCCAGGCAACTGGCGTTGCGGCAGCAGCCAAGCACTTCCCCGGACATCCAGTGTGCGAACTGGACCCTGCTGAACACGAGGCGATCGTCGGCGGCTCGAACAGTGCGCTTCAGCTCAGCTTGGGAGTGTTCAGTGACGTGATCGAACACGGAGTGAAAGCCATCATGGCCGGTCCTGCCCTGGTACCCTCTGTTGATGCGGAGGAGCCGTCAAGTACGTCGCGCACCACCCTTGCCCTACTCCGTGAGCAGATGGGCTTCACCGGCCTGATCATTTCCGACGACCTCGACGCGCCTGGTATTCAGCGCGGTCGCAGCATTGAATCGGTTGCGGTTGCTTCAATATCGGCCGGCGCTGACCTGCTCCTTTTGTCCAGCGAGTCCGGCCTCGATGAAGTGGCAAGAGCCCTGGTGAGCGCAGTGGAGAATGGTACGCTCGCCGAAGGACGACTGGCCGAAGCGGCAGCACGGGTTCGCACACTTGCCAGCGAATTCGGTGACGCTTGTAGTCTTGAGTGAGCGTAAAGACAGAAAGGACTAGCCCCGCACCGCTGATTAAACAGCGGTGCGGGGCTATCAGGAGGTGGACTCAGACAGTGGGAAGCGGCTGACGCGGCATAGCCTGCGCCAGGGGTGCTGATACTCCATTGCGGATCATGTCGGCCGCCTTCTCACCAATCATTATGCAGACCGAGTTCGGATTTCCCGACACCAGGGTCGGCATGATTGAGGCATCCGCGACTCGCAGCCCCTCTATACCATGGACGCGCAGGTCCGGCCCGACAACCGAGTCGCCGTCCTGGCCCATCCGGCAAGTACCGGACGGGTGCAATGCGGCATGTGCCTCCTGGTGGCAGAACTTACGCATCTGGTCGCGGGTCCTGACCGTGCCCTCGGGAACATGGCGGCGCGCAATGAACGGTTTGAACGCCGTCTGCGACATGATCTCATCGCCGACCATGCATCCATCCACCAGGCTGTCCAGATCGTAGGGATCGGAGAAGTAGTTCGGCACTATTCTGGGAGGTTGCTTCGGATCAACTCCATGAAGCTCCACGAAACCACGCGAACGCGGGCGAATCTGCCCAAGGTTCAAGGTGCACCCGTTGCCACCCGGCACCGAGTCGACGCCCTCTTCGATACCGGCGCCGACCACCATGAAGTACTGGATGTCCGGCGTTGCCTGTGCCTTGTCGCCCCACCAGAAGGCGCCACCCTCAATCAGGTTGGAGGCCGCCGGCCCCTGGCGGAACAGTGCGTACTGCAAGCCGGCGACTGCCTTCCACCAGGGCTTCTTGTACTTGTCGTAGCTGTGGGGGCCAGTTAGCTCGTAAATCAGCGAGATCTCGATGTGGTCCTGCAGGTTCTGGCCGACACCTGGCAAGTCACTGACGACCGCGATTCCATGTTTCTGCAAATGTGCAGCCGGCCCGATCCCCGAAAGCATTAGCAGGCGCGGCGAGTTGATGGCACCTGCCGAAAGAATGATCTCCTTCTCGGCGAATATCTGGTGCCGCTGACCGTTCTCAATGTATTCGACACCCTTGGCTCGGTTCCCCTGCATCAGGATGCGTTCGACCCGGCACCCCGTCTTCACCGACAGATTTTTACGGCCTCGGGCCGGTGCCAAGTAAGCGGTGGCCGCACTGCTTCGAAAGCCATTCTTCGCGGTGATCTGATAGAGGCCGCAGCCCGCCGGGTCACCGCTGTTGAAGTCCGGATTGTAAGGAAGTCCATATTGCTGGCAGGCCTTCAGCCAGACCTTGGTTAGCGGGTGCACATAACGCGCATCGGAAACACCAAGCGGGCCGCCCGTTCCATGTACGTCGTTGCAGAAGCGTTCATTGTCTTCGGCCTTCTTGAAGTACGGCAGCACATCACGATAGGACCAACCCGACGCACCGAGCTCGGCCCATCCGTCATAGTCCTGAGGCACACCGCGGATGTAGATCATCGCGTTAACCGAACTTCCCCCGCCCAACACACTGGCTTGCACCATGGTCGGGGAGTCGCTCCGGTCTTGTTCCATAGTCGGCTCCCAGGCATAGCGCTTTAGCAGCGGGCCCTGGGCCGTCTTGTAATACGCTCCGGGAATATGGATGTAGGGATTGCGATCGCGTGGTCCTTCCTCAAACAAGACGACCGATGCGGACGGATCTTCACTGAGCCTCGAGGCGATGGTGCAGCCCGTCGAGCCACCCCCGATGACGATGTAATCAACCATGGACTTCTTTCAACCTCTAGGCTGGTAGGAGTGGGATCAATTGCGCAGCAGACGCTCAAGGAGCGCTTTCAGCTCACGCGCGACGGTGTAGCTGTCTTGTTGCTGCTGTTTGCGACAGAACAACTCACAGCTCCACCAGCCCTGGTAACCAGTTGCCTTGACCGCATCAGTCCACTCCTGCAGATCCAGCACCCCCTGCCCCGTCGGCACATCCCGCAGCACTACCTCGTCGGGAATGCCACCATCGAACGGCAGCGAGTCGCAAACGTGGACTCCATAGATATGGCGCTTGTCCATTCTCGCCACATCATCCGGGGTATCGCCGGAGGTGTGGCAATGCCAGAAGTCGATCACCATCTTCACGTTGTCGCGTTCAGCGCGATCCAGCAGCTCTAGCTGTCGGGCGATACCACGTAATGGGGTCCAGGACAGTGCTTCGAGGTACAGGGTGAGCCCGAAGGAGTGGGCGAGGTCAGCCAGACGCGCGATGTTTCGCGCTGTAAGCGCCAGTTGCTCCTCCTCTTCCAGGCCCAGGAGGCCGGCGTAGTGCTCAGACGCGCCCTGGCGACGGTAGTCGATGACAGCTCGTACATCGATAGGCCCTGTCAGGATTTGCACTCCCTTAGCGCCGGCGGCCTGTGCCAGGGAAAACAACGCTTCCGCCTCCCCGAACAATGCACGACTTTCAGTACCAAGCCGCTCGATGTTGGCTAGATAACCGATGCCTGGAATCGGCAAGTCGCCCAACAGCTCCTTCAGCTCTTGCTGGGTGAAGCCCGCCTCGAGGTAACCGGCCAGCTTGGTACCCGACGCTTCCAAAGCGTCGAAGCCGACAGTCCTGGCAATATCGACGTCAGTAGCCAGGGTGCCATGGCGAGCGACAGTCGAATGCAATGCCAGTGTTTGTCCGGAAAGTGTCATCACGAATCCTCTTGTTATGGTTGTCTTCGATCTGGGCCCCACAGGCCGGCGGCTCACACGAGGAGCCTGTCCTGCAAGTAAGAAGCCCCGGCATCAGCCTGCGGTGGGTGTTCGGACTGGCGGGAATTCCACCCAGGATCGACTTTGGTTGGATTGAAGGCAGACCCGCGACAGTTCAACGCCTCGCAGACCTTCATGGACATCGGGAAGCGGCACCGCAGTTGCGTTGCGCCACTCATTACCGGCGCTGAGCGCGTCGGCGAAATCGGCATAGAGCACCGCCAAGGCTTCCAAATAGCCCTCACTGCAACCGGCCGGCAGGCTGCTGCACGCCAAGGTCTGAGCCTCGTTATCGCTCTGGCCACGGCGATAGATCCGCTCGGCGCCATTGGTTGGTGCGAAGTGAAGAACTTCTGGTGACTCTTGGCTCCACTCAAGGGTCGCCTGGCTACCAACTACCTTGAAGCGCAGCCCATTTCGATGCCCCGGTGCAGCGAAGCTGGCCCACAGAAGCCCCTCCGCGCCGCCATTGAACTCCAGCTGTACCACGCAGTTGTCGTCTAGCCTCCAGCCCGGAACTCGCGTGCTGAGCTTGGCGCTGAGCTGGGTGCACCGCTGGCCGCTGAGGAACTCCAGAAGAATGAAGGCATGAGTGCCGATATCCCCGACCACCCCGGTCGGACCCGCCTTGGCCGGATCGCCGCGCCAGGCGAGGCTGTCGCTTAGATCTGCAACACCGGGCGCCAACCACTCCAATAGGTACTCTGCGTAGAGGAAGCGGATCTCGCCCAGCTCGCCAGCCAGGATGCGATCGCGAGCATCGCGGACCATCGGGTAGCCGAGGTAGGTGTAGGTCAGCGCGAGGAACAAATTGCGCTCTTCGGCGATGCGCCGGAGTGTTTCGGCGTCTTCCACTTGATGAACCAGCGGCTTGTCGCAGATTACCGGGATCCCTGCCTCGAGAAAGATCCGACATGCCTCGAAATGCAGGTGGTTTGGCGTGACGATAACTACCGCATCGATCGAATCCTTCCGCTCGACTTCGGCAGCCGCCATTGCTGCAGCGGAGGGGTAGACGCGCTCACCAGCAATGCCCAGTGCCTGGCCAGCGTCCTGTGATTTTTGACGCGACGAAGAGAAGACGCCGGCCACGATTTCGAATCGGTTGGTCAGACGCATGGCCGCGCGATGGAGGCTTGCGAAGTAGGCGCCCTGCCCCCCTCCCACCATGCCAACCCGCAGGCGTTGTCTAGCGGGAATATCACCTGTCAGTCTGGACACACTGCATCTCCGAACGTGAAGTGGTTGGCGGGGCTCTGACCACAATGGACCGTTTACAGGGCCAGTATCCGGCGCTCGGAAATAGCTTCTCAATTTCGCATCCGACATCAACCTGACGCAGACTGACGCAGCAAGGCGGCTAGTGAATTGGAGAGTGCGTCAATATTCTTGAACGCGCTGACGCGCATGCTGGCGGGAATGGCCCGGTAGCAGGGCCGAGGAACAGAAGCTGGCTGAAAGACTGCGGTTCAGAGAGGGTTTGGTCGCCGGTAAGGGCAGGTAAAGGCTTCACTCCTTCTGTGTACCTGAAGGGGTTCGTCGAAGGCGTAAAAATAGAAAAACCGTGGACCACCGAAGTGATCCACGGGTACGGCGAATCGAGGGCCTTACCCCGCCGTTTAGGGAGGCCCCGATCCACAGCACACTGCTGGCCGCTATGGCCGAATCAGAGGTGCTGCTCCGAGTTGCGCAGCTGCCAGTACTCGTCCTGACGCTCGTCGGTGATGTACTCGGGGATGGGGAAGTCCCACCAGCCCGGCACCCAGGGCCCGGCGGCATCGCGGTCGGTGGGCACTTCGATCAGCACCGGCTCGTTGCACTCCAGCGCCTGCTGCAGGATCGGCTCCAGGTCCTCCGGCCGCTCCACGCGCCAGGAGCGCAGACCGAAGGATTCCCCCATTGCCTTGTAGTCCGGCGAGTAGGGTTCGCCATCGGGGGTGTTGAACTCGGTGCCAATGTGCCGGCTGGTCTGCTTGCGCTGGCCGCCGCGGATCGACATGTAGCCGGCGTTGTTCTGGATGATGAACACCACCGGAATGCCGTTGGTCTTGCAGATGGCGATCTCCTGGTTGGTCATCAGGAAGTCACCGTCCCCGAGGATGCACACCACCGGCTGGTTCGGCGCGGCCAGCTTGGCGCCGATCGCCGCCGGCACCGCCCAGCCCATCGACGAGAAACCGCCGGAGGTCAGGTGGGTGCGCGGCTGGTAGACCGGGAAGGTCTGCTTCACCGCGCCCTGGGTGTTGCCCGAGCCGACCACCACGATGGTGTCGCGCGGGAACACCTTGCGCAGGGCGCCCAGCGGACGCTGCGAGGTGAACGGGAAGCGGTCGGAGTCGCGGCGGGTGGCCAGCTTCTCTTCCCACTCGGCCTGACGCGCGGCCAGGTCCTGCAGGTATTCGGTGCGCTCGACGGTCTCGCCTTTGAGGGTATCGACCAGGTGCGCCAGGGCGTACTTGGCGTCCGAGACGATGCCGACGGTCACCGGGTAGTTCTTGCCGATCTCGTGCGGGTCGATGTCGATGTGGATCAACTTGCCCGGCGGGATCGAGAAGGTGACACCCTTGGCGTAGCTGGAGGACGACCAGTCGGTGAAGCGGCAGCCGACGGCGAGGATCACGTCGGCGCTGGAGGCCATCGCGTTGCCGCACAGGGTGCCGGTCTGGCCGACGCTGCCGGCGAACAGGGCATGGTCCTCGGGGAAGCCGCTCTTGCCGTTCCAGGTGGTCACCACCGGGATCTGCCACAGCTCGGCCAGGGCCAGCACTTCGTTCCAGGCTTCGCCGGTGATCACGCCACCGCCGATGACCATCACCGGACGACGGGCCTCACGCAGCACTTCGGCCGCCTTGGCGACCGCCGCCGGGTCGGGGAATACCTTGCCCACCGGCACCCGTTCTTCGATCGCGTGCAGGTTCACCTCGGCCGCTTCGGCCTGGACGTCCATCGGGATCTCGATGTGCACGGGGCCCGGGCGGCCGGTCATCATCGAGCTCCAGGCACGGTGCATGATGAAGGGCATTTCCTCCACGCGGGTGGCGACCCAGTGACGCTTGGACACGGCTTCGGCAATCTTCGGGAAGTCGTTGTCGGTGTAGCGCTCCAGTTCCTGCAGCAGGCCGTGGCCACGCATGTGAGTGGGCGGGCCACCGGTGATCAGCATCAGGCTGGTGGAGTCGGTGAAGGCGGTGGCCATGCCGATCACGGTGTTGCTCGCGCCGGCGCCGATGGAGGTCACCGCCGCCATCGGCTTGCCGGAAACGCGGTAGTAGCCGTCGGCCAGGTGCACGGCACTCTGCTCGTGGAACACCTGGATGAACTTGATCTTCGACTCTTCCTCGAGGAAGGCGTCGGTGAGGGTCCAGATACCGTGGCCGGGGATACCGGCGACGTACTCGACGCCGTAGTTCTTCAGGGTTTGGGCAACCACTTGGCTGCCAGTCA
>NZ_JYKO02000004.1 GCF_000949385.2 Pseudomonas sp. LFM046
TGGGTGCGCCAGGCATGGCGCGTAGCGCCGTGACTGGCGCTGTTCGGTTCACTGTGGTGGTGAACTGGACGACTTGGAGGTGGAAGTCCTCTGCACGCCCGGCAAGGGGAAGTGCTAGCGGAAGGCAAGGGTGTCGCGGGTGACTGCGAATCTGAAGGAAGCCGGAAGCAAATGGCTGGCCTGACGAACAGGAAGCGGATGGAGGCGGCGTAGCGGGGTGAGGCGGCCCAAATCGTCAAAGCCCGGTACTTGCACGGCACGCTACGACGTAAATCCGCCAGGCATAAGCCGGAAGGTCGCGCGAATTACCCTGGGAGATCTGTGCGCTTGCCAGCGTGCTACCGGGCGTCGAGAGGCGACGGGATGAGCGTGCAGAAGTCAGCCGAGGCCGTAGTAAGTGGCGCCAACCACGCCACCAAGGGCCGAACAGGTCATACCGCCGGTAGGCGTTGGAGTCTCATGGGATGTCGAACCGCAGAAGCTTCTCCCCAGGAGAAGGCTGTTCCCCGGCATGGCGGACGGAATCCGCGCATGCCGGCTGACAGTGCGCAGACACCGATGGCGTCTGTAACGTGGACGAAAGCGGAGCCGAACACGCTGATGGAGCGGGTGTTGTCACCGGCGAACTTGAGGCGTGCGTATCGACGGGTAGTGAACAACCGGGGCGCACCGGGGGCCGACGGCCTGTCGGTGGATGAGCTCGCGGGCTACCTGAAGCAGTATTGGCCGCCCCTGCGGGAGCGGCTGCAGACGGGTGAATACCAGCCGCACGGCGTCCGTGCGGTGAACATTCCCAAGCCCCAGGGCGGGATCAGAACGCTGGGAATACCCAGCGTGCTGGATCGCCTGATCCAGCAGGCCCTGCTACAGCAACTGACGCCGCTTTTCGAACCGCTGTTCTCGGACTTCAGCTACGGCTTTCGTCCGGGGCGCAGCGCGCACCAGGCCATCGAGATGGCCCGTGCCCACGTGGCGGCGGGCTATCGCTGGAGCGTGGAACTGGACCTGGAGAAATTCTTCGACCGGGTCAACCACGATCGGCTGATGGACTTGCTGGCACGTCGGGTCGAAGACCCGCATGTGCTGCGCCTGATCCGTCGCTACCTGGAGGCTGGGGTCATGAAGGGCGGGCTCGTGAGCCCGCGCCGAGAGGGTACGCCGCAAGGCGGACCCCTCTCGCCCTTGCTCTCGAACATCCTGCTGAACGAGTTGGACCAGGAACTGAGCCGGCGCGGCCACCGCTTCGTGCGTTATGCCGACGACGCGAACGTTTACGTGCGCAGTCGACAGGCGGGCGAGCGGGTGATGACCAGCCTGGAGCGTTTCCTGGAGCAGCGGTTGCGGCTGCGGTTGAACCGGACCAAGAGTCAGGTCATCCGCCCGTGGCGCAGCAGTTACCTGGGGTATGGCATGACTGCGCACCGGCAGCCGAAACTGCGGATTGCCAGCAGCAGCCTGCAACGCCTGCGCGAACGGGTGAAAAGCCTGCTGCGCGGCCGGCGGGGTAGCCAGCTGACCTGGCTGATCGAGCGGCTCAACCCGGTCCTGCGCGGCTGGAGCAGCTACTTCAAGCTGAGCCAGAGCAAGCGGCCCGTGGAAGCGCTGGATGGCTGGGTGCGGCGGTTGCTGCGCAATGTGCTGTGGCGGCACTGGAAGCGACCGGTTACCCGGGCACGCATGCTGATGCGCCTGGGTTTACCGGAGGAGCGGGCCTGGAAGTCGGCCACCAACGGGCGCGGCCCCTGGTGGAACGCCGGTGCCCTGCACCTGCGGCAGGCGCTGCCGAAGAAGTGCTGGGACGCGCTTGGACTGGTGTCGATACTGGATACGATGACTCGGCTTAGCCGTATGACCTGAACCGCCGTATACGGAACCGTACGTACGGTGGTGTGAGAGGACGGTGGGGGCGACCCCACCTCCTACTCGATTC